>DATEMG010000417.1:0-49522 GCA_035275805.1 Blastocatellia bacterium | reverse complement strand
CGCGAAGTTATTCGCGCCTTCATAAAACCGCTCGTTGCGCCGCCCGGCGACATCGATTTTATGAATCACCGGAGGGCCGTCGCTGCGCGCTTCATAGGCGAAGAGCACACCCGCTTTCCCGGCCAGCAGGCCGGCGTAATCGCGCGCGGGCATCGGCAATCGGGTGATGCGGCGGTCAATGTTTTCGGGATCGATTTTCGCGCCGCCAGAATTGGCTTGTTCCGCATTGCCCGGCGAAACGACATCGTCATTGAGCGTCGCAGCGTGAATATAGCGCGTCGCCAGAGTTCTGAATTGGAAGGCGGACATGCCGAAGACTCGGCGCGGACCGTAATTATCGCTTGCAGTGAAGTAGAGATATTTGCCGTTGGCGTCGAAGACCGGAGAGTCGGCGAACAAACGGCTGTCGCTGACCTGATAGCTTTTGCCTGTGGCGAGCGAGTAGAGAAAAACCCCCTTCATCCGGTTGGGCAGATTCTTCGTGTAAGCCAGCCATTGGCTGTCGGGCGAAAACGCCTTGTTCAGGAATTCATTCTCAGGGTGTACCGATTGGTCGAGACGCCGCGCTGCGTTCTGTTCCCCGGCTTCGAGATCTACAAGCCAGAGCGCCGAACCTTTATCGTAAAACGCCAACTTCCTGGAGTCGGGCGACCAGACGGGCTCGGAATAGAAACTCGGCCGCTTTTCAATCGCAAGCTTGCGCGCTTGGCCCACGCCGTCGGCGGGACGCAAATGCAATTGATACTCGCCCGATTCGTCGGAAAAGTAAGCTATCAATTTGCCGTCAGGCGACCAGACGCCGTATCGCTCCGCCACGCCTGATGTATTGGTCAAATTGCTCGCTTCGCCTTTGTCGCTTAGGGTGAGCACATCGCCGCGCGCGCTAAAAACGGCGTGGCTGCCGTTCGGCGAAAGATTAAATGCCTGGATGTAACGATTGGCGTTGACCGCGCGCTGGTTGGTCTCGACGAAATCACCTTTCACGCGCGCCGCCACGACGCGATCCTGATTCGCTTGCAAGTCGTAAAGATGAAGCGCGCCGTTTTGGACAAACACGATCGCGTCGCCGCCGGTCGAGGCCGAGCGGATGTCATACTTTTCAAACTTCGTCAGTTGGCTGACCTTCCTGGTCTTCACTTCGTAGCAGTGCAGATTGGCCGTCCCGCTGCGATCCGAGACGAAATAGACTCTGTCGCCAAGCCACATCGGCAAGCGGTCGTTGGAATTGTCGCGCGGCAGCGGCTCGATAGCGCTATCATTCAGATTGGCCAGCCAAATCGGCGCGCTCGTTCCGCCGCGATAATTGCGCCAGGCGACGGTCGGATCGTTGGTCGGCGAATAGGCTATGCGCGCGCCGTCAGGCGAGAACGACCCATTCCAGGCCAGAGGGAAAGGCAATTGCGTTTCAAAGCCGCCTTGCGCCGCGATGCTGAACAGTTGCGCCGTGCCGTCCGCGATGCGATATGAACGAAAGAGAATCTGTTTGCCGTCGGGCGACCAGTCGACGGGGTAATCGTCTTTAGGATGCCAGGTCAACCGCCTGGCCTCGCCACCTTGAGCCGGCGCGACGTGTACCTCGAAGTTGTCGCCGACATTCAGCGAGAAGGCGATTTGTGAGCCGTCGGGCGAAAATCGCGGCGCTGCCTTCTCGCCTGCTTGATTGAAGAGTTTGCGCGCTTCGCCTCCCTGGCGCTCGACGAGCCAGATTTCGCCCGCGTAAACAAAAGCAATGTGCGAGCGGTTTACTGCGGGCGTTTGCAAAGGCAGCGGCTGCGGCGCTTGAGCAAGGCTAAACGAAGCGGACGCGATCACACTGAACAGCGCGACAAGCGATCTCAACATATTCTTTCTCCTCGGCCAAAGTATAAAGGTCTGTCGGGTTGCTGTTCACCTTTACGCAAAACCCGGCGCCGAGGTTCGCGATAATCCGTTAACCGCAGCGCAAGGCTTTCGGCCGCGGTCTGTCGCGCTACCCAGCCTTCTTCAATCCCATGTAATGATCTCTTTGTTTTTTATCAAGGCGCTCGATCGAGTAACGTAAGAGGGTTCGCGGCATAGTGGCGGCGTGGCGATCTAAAAAGCCCAGCAGCTTTTGACGGTCCTTCTCGCCGGCGAAGCGTAGCATCCACCCGGTCGCCTTATGGACCAGGTCCTCTTTGTCATTAACCAATATCTCGGCGATCTTGAACGCGTCGGCCACGTCGCCTTTCCTGATGAAATAAGCCGTGCCGACGATGGCGGTGCGGCGTTCCCATATATTTTTAGAGCGCGCCAGCTTGTACAAGATGTCTCGCGGTTTGTCGGACAGGTAGCTGCCGACCATGTAGAGCGCGCCGAGGTCCACCAAATCCCAGTTGTTTATCCGGTCATGACGCCTGACATAAAGATCGAACAGCTCTTTCCTGCGACTTTCGGGCGTTTTTTTGCTGCGGGCTTGTTTGTCCATGATGCTCAACGCGCCGGCCCTCGCTTCGTGGATCGGGCTTTCGAGCAATTTCTCGATTTCAGCGGGCGGCATTTCAATGAACTCCTTGGCGAGCGTGAAGACCTGCCCCATGCGCACGCCTATGAATTCATCGCCCTCGCCGTACTCGCCGGCGCCGGTTTTGAAGTATCGCTGAATCTTCTTAAGTTCTTCAGGCGAACGGTAAGTTTTCAGCTTCTTGATAAACTCCGCGGCGGTCACACCTGCTGGCATATCAACTCCTTATCGATAGCGCGCGTCCGGAGAATCATACCCATCGGATCCACTCGCGGACGATGACCTCAAACGCCGCCCGCTTGATTTGAATGTCTTTCCCGACGCCGAGCGTCACGAGACAGCGGTCCTTGGCAAGCCACTTCAACAGGCCTGCGGGATCGGCGATACTGATTCCCGTCGTCGCGGCGCCCTTCACCTTTGCGCCCGTGTGGAAGATGAGTTGGACGCATTCCCTGGAGCGAAGGTTGACGGTCGCAAAAAAGTCCGTCGTGCGAAAGCTCGGCGCGTTCCATTTGATCGCTTCGCTGATCCCGGGATCGACATTGAGGATGATCCGACGAACAGCCTCTATATCCCTCTTCAAAGGATGATCCAACTCGCGCATGAATTCGCCCACGTCTCCTGGGCCTTTACTTTTAACGGTCTTCTTCGCGTTCATGCTTGCCTCCGAAAACGGTCGCCCGATTATGAAGCTTGTCAATACTCGACACCGGCGTTAATGGTCTTTGAGAATTAAGTGGCGCCATGGCAGGCGCGTCTCCCTTCGCGTCCTTTGCGCCTTTGCGCCTTTGCGAGAACCGCCGCCCGAACGAGGAAGCCAATCTCGCGCAAAGGCGCAAAGGCGGGCCATTTATTTCTCAAAGACTATAAACGCCGGCCTATTCTCAACCGTCGCTACGGCGACTATTTCCCCTCACAGGAATAGGGTGATCTTTTGCATATGTCGTCCTTCCGTTTTGCGATTGTGGGTTTGCGCACCGCTATTTTTTTGATTCCAACTCTCTGCGCAATCTATCCTCCTGCTCCCTGAGTTCTGGAGTGAACTCCTCGCCGAAGTCCTCCGCCTCGAAGACCGGGCGAATTTCGACCTCGCCATCCTCGTTATGCGGGTTGGGCATGCGCCTGGCCCATTCGATCGCCTCTTCCATCGACTTCACCTGCCATATCCAGAAGCCACAGATCAGCTCTTTCGTCTCGGTGAACGGCCCGTCGGTCACTGTGATTTTGCCCTTGGCGGACTTAACGCGCGCGCCTTTCGAGCTTGGGTGAAGCCCTTCGCCCGCGAGCATCACTCCGGCCTTCACAAGCTCTTCGTTGTATTTCCCCATCGCGGTTAACAGTTCTTCGCTCGGCATTACGCCGGCTTCGGTATCCTTATTGGCTCTAATCATGACAATAACTCGCATCGTAATTTCTCCTTATAGTTTATAGATTTAGGAGCTGGGGTTCCGGACGGAATTGACCGGCTAATCCCTCGCTCTATCAGTACGTCGAATGATTTTGAGGGAAATCGACACGTCGAATAATTTTTTTTGCGGCGCGCATACGCGCTCGAAATGTTGGCTCCGTGTATTGCTCATTGCGCGCTGTTGCGCGTGGCGCTGACCTTCAGAATAACGCGCCTGTACGAAGTCAGGGAAGGCGAACCGCTATCAGTTACCGCAAGGATAATGTGAGCGACTCCTGACGAACATGGCCTGTTCGCTGGGAACCAGTTCGGGCTGCACGCCGCCGTAGCGGTTACGACGGCTCGGGCTTTGTCGCCTTGCGAAATCGTGACAGCTGCCATGTTCTGCCCCGGAACAAAGCCCGCCTCGGGATAATGGAACCACTGATAACTGAGTCTTTGGCCGTCAGGGTCACTACTGAGGCTGGCGTCGAGTGTGACCGGCGCGCCAACTTGCGCCTCGATGATGACCGGGGCGGCGCCATCCTTCCCATTCACGATGACCGAAGGGTTGTGGTTCGCATCAGCGTAAGCTTTGACCGTCCAATCCATGCGCGCGGCGAAACCATGTTGAAAGGCCGTGCGCCATCGCCAGATCGTCGCATGGTCCGACACATAAGTTTTACCGTCGGCCCCGGTGACGGTGTCTTGCGAGGTGACCCGACTGAAGAGGTCGCCGCCCTGTGTCCAGATCGGACGCGTCTCGCCATAAGGCTGCCGATAGACGTAACGTCCGCCCCATCCGCCCCAGCTCGGATTGCGATAGCTATTGAGGCCGTTGTTCGTGAGACCGAGAAAGGAGGGCGTGTCGCCTTCCATAATGAAGGCGAACTTCGGATAAAGCTTACCCAGCGGGCCTTTGGCGCGGATGTTCGTTTCCAGCCATTCGTTGGTGACCGTGGTCGAATCGGCGCCTGCGCAATTTCGGTAATAAGCGTCTCCGCTGATGCCTGTCCACGTGGCGTAATAGTATTCGCCGCCGTCGGGACTGCTCGGTTTGACGATGTAATGCAAGCCGGGGAACTCACGACGAATCCAGGGACCCGCGTCGTCTTGATCCGAAATCGAGTTGACTCTGAGTTTAATCAGGAACTTGTCCAGTTCGGCCGGCGACCTGGTCGCTCGCACCTGCAGAAGCGCCTGCGCCAGCGTGTTCGCGCCGCCCCAAATGGTGATCCAAAGCGGGCGCGGATCGGGCCGGTCCACAGCCCGGACGATCGCCTCGGCGCCGGGAGACATCTTGTCGGTCCCGACGGCCGCCATGCCGTAAGCAGTCTGCCCGGACGCTACCAGCGCGTCCAGCCTGGCGGCTTCCGGCCAACCCGAAGCATGTTTGAGCAGGTTTGGCCGCGCCTCGCCATAGGCCGCGATCAGCTTACGCATGGTATCGGGTTGAACTTTGTTTTTCTGCCACGTAGAAGTGGTGGCGATCAAAGCTTCCAGGTCCAGTTCGTTGGAATAAAGCAGCAGGCGCACGAAAGACATCTGGTCGTCAGGCTCGTTGCCCATATCGCTTAACACCACGATGCGCGGATTTCCGACAAATTCATCCACATAACCAGGCTGCAAAAGCTGGACGCCAGCGCCTCCGGCTGTTGCGCTCAATAGCCCCACGGTCAGCGCAAAAATCAGTGTGAACAATTTTGTCCTCATTCGACCTCCACGGATCTGTATCTCATTTAGACTGGTTTTCACATCGGCGCACGGGTTAATAGAACGCGGATGACGCGGATTGAGCGGATTGACGCCGATCTTTCCCGGGTTTATCCGCGAAGATCCGCTCCCATCCGTGTCATCCGCGTTCTATTGACTCGTTCTTTGCCGCAAACACCGGAGGCGCCATTCACGTGGGAAACCTCCGGGCGGAACGCGCACGCGCTTTGGCGGCCTCTTCTTCACGGTTTCTCGGAGGCGCGTTCGTCTCAAGCGCGTTCAGCAGATTTCTGGAGATTGCCTCGATCTCATCAACGGCGGCCAGGAATGCAACTTCGTTGGATTTTGATGGTTTATTGAAGCCGCTCAACTTTCTCACGAATTGTAGTGAGGCCGCTCGTATCTCTTCGTCCGTCACAGGCGGTTCGAAGTTGAAGAGCGTCTTGATATTCCTACACATAAACTTTATCTCTATTTAATGGTCACTTACGCAAGCGCTCCTTGAGGAACCGCCCCGTATACGACCTCTTGCAGGCGGCGATCTCTTCCGGCGCGCCGGTCGCCACCACTTCGCCGCCCGCGTGCCCGCCTTCAGGCCCGAGGTCGATCACGTGGTCGGCGGTCTTGATCACGTCCAGGTGGTGCTCGATGACGATCACCGTATGGCCGGCGTCCACCAGACGGTTCAAAGACGCCAACAACCGTTCGACGTCCGCCAGATGCAGCCCCGTCGTCGGCTCGTCGAGGATGTAGACCGTGTGCTTGGAACGCTGCAGCTTGCTCATTTCGGTCGCGATCTTGATGCGCTGCGCTTCGCCGCCGGAGAGAGTCGTCGCCGACTGGCCCAGCGTCAGGTATCCCAACCCAAGTTCGTCGAGCACTTGTATCTTCCTGCCGATCGCCGTCTCGGCGGCGAAGAAGGTCACGCCTTCTTCAACAGACATGTTGAGAATGTCGTCAATGGTCTTGCCCCGAAGTGTGACTTCAAGCGTCTCGCTGTTGAAGCGCGCGCCTTTGCACGCGCCGCAGATCACTTCAACGTCTGGCATGAAGTAGAGCTGCGTGGTGATCACGCCCTCGCCCTGGCACTCTTCGCAGCGCCCGCCCTTGACGTTAAAACTGAACCGCCCCGCCTTATAGCCGCGCTCCGCCGACAGAGGAGCGCGCGTAAACAGGTCGCGGATGGTGTCGTAGAAGCCGATGTAGGTCGCCGGATTCGACCGGCTATTCCGCCCGATCGGCGACTGGTCGATGTTGACGACTTTGTGGGCGTGTTCCAGGCCGTCAACGCCGTCGTGTTCGCCCGGCAGCGCGCGGGTGTCCTCCAGTCGCTTCCACAACGCCTTGTAGAGAATCTCGTTGACAAGCGTGCTCTTGCCAGATCCGGATGCGCCTGTGATTGCGACGAGCATGCCGAGCGGGAAGGCCACGTCAATCGCCTTGAGATTGTTCTCTCTCGCCCCACGCACCACGAGCGCCTTCCCGTTACCCTTTCGCCGCTGTTTCGGCGTTACGATCGAACGCTTGCCAGACAGGAACTGCCCCGTCGGCGACGCCCCGCACGCGAGCACGTCGTCAAGCTTGCCCTGTACAACAACACTGCCGCCGTGGACTCCAGGTCCGGGGCCCATCTCCACGACGTGGTCGGCCGCGCGGATCGTGTCCTCGTCATGCTCGACGACGATCACCGTGTTGCCGATGTCGCGAAGCCGTTCGAGCGTCGCGATCATCTTTACGTTGTCCTTCGGGTGCAAGCCGATGCTAGGTTCGTCGAGGACGTAAAGCATTCCCATCAGCCCCGACCCGATCTGCGTTGACAGGCGGATCCGCTGCGACTCGCCACCCGACAGCGTGCCCGAACGGCGGTTGAAGTTCAGATAATCAAGACCGATGCCCAGCAGCAATTCCAAACGTCCGCGAATCTCATTGAGCACTTGCCGGCCCGCGTCGGCGCCGCGGCCCGCCGGTTTAATTGCGCCGAGAAAGGCGTGCAACTCGTCGAAATTCATCTGGCCGACCTCGTAGACGTTTTTGCTGGTAATGGTGAACAGCAACCGGGTCGCGCGAAGCCGCGCGCCGGCGCAATCGGGGCAAGTAAGCTCGACCATAACCTTGTCGAGCCAGGCCTCGATGCCGGAACTCGCTTCGCCGCGTTGGCGGTACCGTCGATAATACCGCTCGATTCGCCGCGCGATCCCCTGGAAGCCAACCTCCTTCCCTTCCCAATCGTCGCGTTTCACTTTCGATTCGGGAGGCGTCACGGTCGGAATTTTCCTATCAATGCCGTAGAGGATCGCGTTGCGCGCCGTCTCCGGCAGCTTCTCCCACGGCGCTTCGAGCGAGAAACGCAGATCCTTCGCAAGGCTGTACATTATTCGGCCGTCCCAGGTGTCGGGGTTGTACTTGAACGCCTCGCGCACGAAGCAACCGCCGATGACGCTCCGCTTCGGGTCGGGAATGAGCAACTCCGGGTGCGTGAGCTTGTCCACCCCAAGCCCGCCGCAGGTCCGGCAGGCGCTCTCCGGAAGGTTGAAGACGAAGTATTCGGGCGCGATGTCCCCGTAAACGAAATGATGCGTCGCGCTACACGAGGCGCTGTAAAACCGCTCCGCTTCCGCCTTGCCCGCGCCCTTCACGACGTGGACCTGCATCAGCCCGTCGCCGACCAGCAGAGTCGCGGCGATCCCGGCCTTGATCGCCTTCTCGTGCTTACGGCCGACCACGAACCGATCCACCACCGCGTCCATGTCGCGGACCCGCTCCTCATCGAGTTCGACCTGCTCGGAGATGTCCACCGGCTTGCCGTCAATGATCAGCCTCCGGCACCCCTTCTTCCGAATCTCGGTGAAGACAAAATCCAGATCCTCGCCGTAAACCTTGAAGACCGGCGCGCGCAACTCGATCTCAGCGCCTTCCGGGAGCGACAGAATCGCTTCGAGAATCTGGTTCGACGTTCTGCTGGGCGCCGGTTCGC
The DNA here is from genome assembly GCA_035275805.1 of Blastocatellia bacterium. Lineage (GTDB taxonomy): Bacteria > Acidobacteriota > Blastocatellia > RBC074 > RBC074 > JAJVID01. The sequence goes on along the minus strand of DATEMG010000417.1, from coordinate 40,966 downwards.
CGGTTCGCGGGCAATGAGCGTCGGCGATGGTCGCAAAGAGCAGGTTCAGATAACTGGCGATGTCGGTCATTGTGCCGACGGTCGATCGCGGGTTATTGGCGACGGTTTTCTGTTCTATCGAAATCACCGGAGAGAGGCCGAAGACGAAATCCACATCCGGCTTCGCCACCTGGGCGATGAACCGCTTGGCGAAGCTCGACAACGACTCCATATAGCGCCGCTGCCCTTCGGCGTAGATCGTGTCGAACGCCAGTGAGGATTTGCCCGAGCCTGAAAGCCCGGTGACGACGATCAGACTGTCGCGCGGGATTTCCACCGAAACGTTCTTGAGGTTGTGGACGCGCGCCCCCTGCACGGCGATTGTCGTGCGCGCGGTGGCCTTTGCACCTCGGCCGTTTCCTTTTTGAGAGACTGAGGGCTCCCCCTTCTTAATGCGCCGCTTCACTGTCGAATTAGAAGCCATCCCGTAATTCCTTCGCATTAGTATGAAGCCCCTGTGTGTCAAGGACCACAACCTGGGTACGCGCCGCTTCCAGCGCGCAGTCTCGGCAAAAGACGCATTGATTGGAATCAAACGCCCACGAAACCCACTCGCTTATTTTGACGCTTATTGCTTATGAGCCTGAGCCCCCCAGTTCCAAGCAGGCCTTGGGCCTTCGATGGATCTGCCATCCGAGCCTGCGCGCTGGAAGCGGCGCGTACCCAGGCTTTAGCGATACCCGGCGGCCTGTAACTCAAAGAGTTGCGCATAGCGGCCCTGCGCCGCGAGCAATTCATCATGCGTGCCCAATTCCGTCACGCGCCCGTCGGCGACCACCGCGATTCTGTCGGCGATGCGCACTGTCGAGAACCGGTGCGAGATCACGACGCCGATGCGTCCTTTAAGGTTCTCCTTCAGTTCGGCGAAGATCGCCGCCTCCGCCTCCGGGTCGAGTGAGGAAGTCGGCTCGTCCAGAATCCAGATGTCGGCGTCCCGATACATAAGTCGAGCCAGCGCCAGGCGCTGCCACTCGCCTCCTGAGAGGTCGTGCCCGCCCTCGAAGAGACGTCCCACCTTGGAATCGAGGCCGTTCGGCATCTTCTTCACCAGCCATTCGCTGCGGGCGTCCTCCAACGCCTCCATCACCCGTTCGTCGTCGACCTTGACGTCGGGGCGGCCCATCACGACGTTTTCACGCACTGTCAATTCGTAACTCGCATAGTCCTGAAACAACACTCCGATCCGTCTGCGCAGCTCTTCAGGGGCCAGATCCTTCAAATCGACGCCACCCGCGCGAACCGCCCCTTCATCCGGGTCGTAAAAACGAAGCAGCAGTTTGACGAGCGTGCTTTTCCCGGCCCCGTTCTCGCCAACGAGCGCGATCAGTTCGCCGCCGCGTATGCGCAAACTCAATCCCGCAAGAGCAGGCTCGGTTCCGCCGGGGTATGAGAATGTGATGTTGTCGAACTCTACACCTTCGGTAAATCGGTTCGGCGCGGACCGAGGCTTGACCGGCGCGGGCACTAGCGGCTCTATGGCCAGAAAAGAAAAGTAGTCGTCGAGGAATGTGGTGTGTTGATCAACAGCCACGAACGTGCTCGAAACCTGTCCCAGCGTACCCGCAACCGATGTGAAGGCGCCGATCACCAGCACGACGCCGCCCGGGTCAATGGCGCCTGAAATTCCCTGAACGGCTACAAACGCATACGCGAGCGCAAGGGCCGTGCCGGTCACGAGGCCGCTCAGCATCGAGATGCGCGTGCCCGCTCGGAACATCTGTTCCCTCTGTTTGAAAAGCCCTTCTGACAGGTTGCGGTGCCTTCCGAGCAGGTAGTCGGCCAGCACGTAGGCCCTGATTTCCTTTGTCGTGCGGGGCTGAGCCAGCAAATCGCCCATATACTGGCGCTCTCGCTCTTCCGGCGTCTCTTTGTAGAAGAACTCGTATATACGCAAAGTCATGCGACGCTCGAGCGCGAGTGAGAGCGCCGCCGCCGCCAGCGCGAGAACGACCAGAAGGTAGTGAAGGCTCGCGAGGAGCGTCGCCATCAATGCTATTGTCACAATGTTGCCCGACAGCCCCAGGATCGACCACGTGAGGTCTCCGGGCCTCCAGGAGACCTCACGCTTGGCGCGCGACAGACGGTCGTGCCAGTCCGAGTTGTCGAAGTGTCCGATGTCGACCTTCGAAGCCTGGGCCAACAACCGCCGCTCCGCTTCCAACTCAACACGCCGGACGAACAGATTTCTGCCGTAGCCCATATACGCGCCAATCGCCCGCTGCGCGCCGATCACGATCCACAAGCCGACCACGATGGGCAGCAGATCCCTGAAGGCGAGCGACTGCGCGCGGGCCTCGGCGATTCGGTTGACGAGACTGGCCCCCAGTAAGACGGCGACTGGAGGCATTGTCGCGCTCATCATCCCCAGCAACGAATAGCGGATCAGCGAACGCGGCGAGGCCGCCCATGCGAGAGCCATCCCTTGCTTCAGATTCTTCCTCACCCTGCGCGCGCGGCCCTTCTTCTCAGGGGACTCGGGCGCTGGCTTTGCCATTGTCTTATCGTCCATCCGAAGCTTCCTCCAGGTAGAAAAACGCCAGTTCCTGCGCTTCGACGTTGCTCCTCTTCGTGAGGCGGACGGGCGTCGAGGCCTTGCCGATAAGACCCTGGTCGGCCAGGTACTCGCACGCCGTAGTCACTCCTTCCACGTCGAAATTCCTTTTGAAATGGTCTTCGATCTCACTGCACGATCGCGCTTCGCCGACCTCTCGCAGATAATCGATCACGGGCGCAAACAGCCTCGCCGCGCGCTCCGCCACGTAGCGGTCAATAGCGTCCAGCGCCGTCTGCACAGCCTTCCGCGTCTTTTTTGAGTTTAGCAAGTCGACGTATACGATCTTGAAGAACGCCGGGTTCAATTTCATCGCCTGCGGAATCACCTCACGGTCAGCCAGCAGACGAGCGCCTATTACCTCGATCCGCGCCAGCGGGGTCGCGGCATAGAGAATCCACAGCGCCGTGTAGTCGAGGTCGCCGCGTGTGATGAGAAATTTGTGGGCCTTGTAGATCGCCGGCAACGCGGAGGTCGCCGCGCGCAGGAGTTGAACCTGCAGGTCTCTCTCGCCCATTTCCTGAAGCCTCTCGCATAGATCGGCTATCGTCTGATCGTGGGTGTAGAGCAGCCTTCCCTTGGCCAGAAAGGAATGCATGAACGAGTTGTGGATCGAGCCCTCAACTGTCTTGCGAAACTCTGCGCGCGGCATGAGGAACGCGTGAATATTCACCCCGTCCGCATAGAGCGACAGCCCTGTCTGGGGCGCCTTTTTGTCATCAATCGTCACCAGCACGAGGTCGATGTCTGATTTCGCCCATACCGCGTCGTGCGACAGGCTGCCGCAGAGGATGGCCGCGAGAATGGAGCGGTCCTCTTTCACCTGCTCGATTAGCGCGTCAAGCGCTTCAGCGAATTTTTGTTGAATCGATACATTCCCCATGCGAGGTCCCGAAGATGTCGAAACGAATCTGGCCGGACAAACCTTTCTGATAGCGCTAGACGTATCGTGATGAGAACTGCACGATCTGAATCTGCAGGTCGCTCTTTGGCCGCAGTGACCGCAGTTCTTCGATTTCTGCTTCTGAGCAGACCGGATTGCGCCACACAAACAACCGAACTGTTGAGAAGGCTTTTGATTTGAATAGTCGGCGATAGTCGTCGAATGGCGTACAGCCAGACGGAAAGTCGTCAAGATACGTTTCGTTGAACTCCCCAAACTCAAGCGTTTCCAAACGAGGAAAGCAGGATGAATCGGCAATGTTACGAATGAAACCTTGCGCATCATAACCCGCGTCGACGTTCAAGAAGCGCAGCAGGCGCCTTTCGAGCGCAAAGAATGTCCTGTCTGGAGCTGTCGGAACAGTCAGAGCCTCAAGAGAAGGAGCCTTGCAGAGGAGTCGCCCAATGACGCCATCTTCGTCGTAATCGGCGGCTACAATGATACGGTTATGATCTCCAGGGCTGTTTTGCTCCACTGAAAATGATCGCAGGTTTGGAAATAATACCTGGGCCTCAACGAGAGGTGTTAAGTTCCAGTTACGCGTTCCATTCGACGCCTCATCTGCTGGCGCCCGTAGCGACAACGAGCCAAGCCTGAAAGCTACATCTGGAAGGATGAGAGTCTGACAAAGCTCATGGTACGGCTCGTCGAAAGGAGACCCACAGAAATCCAAATACAACCGTTCTCCAACTTCAAGCGCTGAAAGCCGCGCATGGCCCAAGGGGGCCCGGTCCGGGTCCGCGGCGTCTGTTAATCTCCGTTGCAGTTTTTCGACGGCGTAATGCATCTTCGTATCGGCGGAAATGACGCCTATCAGCGTCATTTTATCGCCGCTTTTCCGGCGGATTGGTCTTGAGCATGTGCTTGACGGATCCATTGATTAGCTTCTTGAGCGTCGGCAGATGGACGTCCGAGAGCCGCTTGATGTAGACGCATGCCTTACCGCACGAATATTTGCCGAGTTGAGCCATCAGTTCGCCGTAGCCTTCGAAGCCGGGCCAGATGTAGAGAGTGATGTTCTGTTTGCGTGGGGAAAATGCGGCCAGCATCCATTCGTTCTCGCGACCGCTGCTGTATTTGTAACGAAAACTGCCGAAACCAACAATGCTGGAACCCCACATTTGCGGTTTTGCCTTCGTGGCTTTCTGCATGATTTCGGCTATCGTCCAACAGTCTTTGCGGACCTGTTCATCTTTGATGGCGTTGAGAAAGTCATCAATGGAAGCGTCATTGCGTTTTGTCTTGAGTTCGGCCATGTTAACCTCCATTCTCAGCCTTGCCGTTCGCCGAGGCAGTAACAAAGACCGTCCGGCGCCACGACGAAAAAGACTTTCCAGGAAGTGTCCCCGTATCGGTCAATGCGGAAGCCCGCTTCTTCTTTTTCTAAACCATTTGACTTCAACTCCGCGAAGGCGGTTTCGATGTCGTCCACCTCGAAGAAACATCCTTCCTGCGTTGGGTCGCCTCCGTTTTCGGCCAGGCCGATCTGAATGCTGTCTCGCCCGAGAATAACCGACTTATGCGGCGCGTCTTGTCGTGACACTACGCGGAAGCTGAAGACTTTTTCATAGTAAGGAATCGCCGCATCGACATTTTGAACCGGAAGGTTCATAGCGTCGTCGGCGTAGGGCGATGCGGTCTTAAACAATGCTTTCATCATTACCTCCTGTAGACGAAAAGGGCGTCACTTCACAGTATGCCAACTCCCGGCCCACTCCTTGAGGACGCGGGCCATCTCGGCGAACACATCTTCATCGCTCTTGCGGGAGCGTTTGAGAATGCGGAAGCCATGGTCGGCGGTGTCCAGCAGGTGGAGTGTCGTGCGTTTGCCGAGTTTTTTGCAGACGGGTTGTAGAAGGTCTAGGCTCGCCATTTCGTCGCGCGTGCCACTTAGAAAGAGCATCGGTACCGCGACCGCGTTGAGATGGTCCGCGCGCTTAGTGTCAGGCTTACCAGGTTGATGCAACGGGAAGGAAAAAAAGACCAGACCGTCTACGTTCTCGAGCGGGGCATCCGAGGCCGCCGTGGAAGTCATGCGCCCGCCGAATGAGTGGCCGCCGGCCAGGAGGGCGAGGTCAGGCGCGGCCTTGTGCGCCGCAGCGACTGCTGAACGAACGGTCGTTGTGCAAACCTCCTGTGAGTCGCGTCCCCTACCGTATTCCATGTAAGGAAAGTTGTAGCGGAAGGTCGCAATCCCTACGTCGGACATCCGCTCCGCGATGGTCTGGAGTGTGGCATGCCGCATGTTCGTGCTGGCCCCGTGGCCGAGGACAAGCATATGGCTAGCGCCGGCAGGCCGAATCAGCAGCGCGGAGACTTCTCCCTTTTCCGGCGTGGCAAGGATTTTCATCTCTTTTGTTTTGTGAACCATCTTGAGGTCTCCGCAGTATTACTTAAGGGCAAGACCTGGCGCTGGATTCTTGCCTCTAAGCCTAACGTATCGCTTATAACACAATCGTCCAACCCGTCAAACAGTAAAATTTAGCGGCTTACTTATTTCATTTTCAATGCGACGAAAGTCATGTCATCGGCCGCCGCGGCGCCAGCCGCCCAATCTTCGCCCGTTTGCAACAAGCGTTCGATGACGGCTTGCGGCGAGGCATGCGCATTGGCCACCAACGACTCTTTGCTGCGGTCGTAACCGAACATTTCGCCCGCCGCGTTGAACCGTTCGGGCAAACCGTCGCTGAGCAGCAGCACGAGATCTCCGACCGACAAGAAGGTCTCGGCCTGACGATAAGTGTAGTCGGTCAGCCCACCCAGCGGCGCGCCGCGCAAGGGAATCTCTTCGACGGTTCGCGTGGCCGCGCGATAGATCAAAATCGGCGGCATCCCAGCCACGCTGCATTGCAATCGATTTCCTTTCAGCCGGACCAGCGTCATCGCCATAAACAGCGAACGCAGATTCATCCGCTTCAACGCGAGCGAGGTCTGGCTGAGCGTGGCGACAAGGTCAGCCTGTTCGGCCAGATGATTGAACAAACCCTTGGTGACCGTCACCATCGTGCCCGCTTTCAAACCGTGCCCGGTCGCGTCGCCGATGGCGATCGTCAACGTTCCGTCCGCGCTGAGGCGCCAATCGTAATAATCCCCGCCGACTTCGCTGGCAGGTTTCATGGATGCCGCGATTTCGACGTGGGGCAAATGCGGAACGCCCTTCGGCAGCATCGAAAGCTGCAACTGGCGCGCTTCTTCCATCTCTTTCGCGCGCTGTTGGTTTTCGGCCTCGATCTCCTGGCGGCGGCGCGCTTCGGCGAGCATGCCTTCGACCAGTTGGGCGTTTTCGAACGCAAGTGAAGCCGCGGCGCCGACCGATTGCAACAGCCGTTTGTCTTCGCCGGAAAACGGCAGGTCGCCGAGCCGCGAGCCGAGCGCGACGACGCCCGGCAGCGCGTCTTTCGTCTTGAGCGGCAGCAGCAGCGAGGCTTTCAGTTCGAGCAGCGTTCGCAGTTCTTCGGCCGTCAACCTCGAGGTGGTCTTGGCCGCCAAATCGAACTCCGGATCGCCGCCGTCGAGTTCGAGCGGTTCGCCCGTTTGCGCGAGCCGCGCCAGCGTCGCAGCGTAATGCGGCAGGCGGCCTGCGGGCGGACAGTCGACCACGCGACCTTCCACCCGGTCGTATTCGCAGGCATAAGCGCTGCGATAATCGCCAGTCTGTCCGTCGCGCAAAAAGATCACCACGCTTTCGGTTTGCAGCGCCGCCTGCAACTCCTTCGCCACCGACCCGAGCAGGCGCGGAATCTCGGTCGTCGTGCGCAGCGACTCGGACAAGTCGGCCACGATCTGCTGCGCGTCGTAAGCCTGCCGGAAGAACTTGCGGTCGATCACCGGCGCAACGTAGCGCCGATGCAGCCAGCGCGCCGCCTGCCACGCCGCGATGCCTTCGGCAGCCGAGACCAAACCGACGGTCAAGGCCGACGGGCGCAGATACTTGAACAACAGCGACAGCAGCGCCGTCACGATGAGGCCGGTGAAGAGCAACACCAACAGAATCGAACCGCGCGATACGAGCAGGTAACGCACGCCGCGCCGCAGAATCAGGCTGATCGGGATGACGCGATGGCGGACGATGGCGTAAGCGAAGCTGAGCGGCACGAGCGGCAACGTAAAAAACACTAAATACACCAACCATACATAAATGGTGTTCCACTTCTCCCGCGCTTTTGACACCTCCATCACGAGCATAAGAAAAAGACTGCCGAAGCCGATCAGGCTGCCCCACATCACGACGCGCAAACGCCTCCGCCCCGCCGTATCCGCCGTGCGGTAACTCAGCCACAGACAGAACAGCGCCGCCAATATATAGCCCAGCAGCGTAAGATAGCCGGCCTCCGGCAGCCCATGCTCCCCCAACCAACGAAACGGCGGCCAAATGAAGATTGGGCCATACCATTCAAGAGGCAACCGGCCGACGCCAAAAGTCGGCAGCATGAACAGGCAGAGTGGCGCGTAGAGCCATCTCGTCAACTTCGGCCAGCGCCGCAACCAGGGCGCCGGTTGAGGAAAGTAGAGGAATAAATGAAACAGCAGTGGGGCTGAGAAAACCCCTCCGATATGCGCTAAAGCGACCAGCAACGCCAGCCAATTGGCCGGTATCTGCGCCTGCCAACCGTTGTTCAATAATGTCGAAAAGCTGCCCAACATCAAAGCCAACAGCCATGCCTGTTGATCCTCCGCTTTGAGCGACAGCACTATCAGCCCGGAGAGACAAAATAACAGCGAAATCAACTTATCCCACGGAAATGAGCCGCGCCGGCGCGGAGTGGTTTGCCAGTCGAAAGTCAGTTCCTGGCCGTCGCGCCCGATGGTCATCGAATAACGCGAACCGGGCGGCAGGCGATTTGCGTCGTTCAATGCGCCCACACGCTCCGCCACCTTCACGCCATTGATGGCTATAATTTTGTCGCCCGGGCGCAAATCTTTCGCAGGGCTTTGCGGATCTATGTAGGTGATGTGAAACTCACCATAGGAGGCTGAACCATGCCAGCCCCCATCGCTGCCGGGCGGATAAAGCCAGATGTAGAAGCTCGTAGCGCAATAGACCAACAGCAAAGCGAAGAAGACGCCGCCCAAAATGAACCGAACCTGTTTGCTTGTCATAGGCTCAACATGCTAACCCTCACTTTCGCGCCGCCGCCAGCGTGTCGCGGATCGCCTTGACCAGGAGTTCCGGCTCATCGAGTTGGACGTGGTGGCCGCTGCGTGTGGCGATGATCAGCTTTCCGTTGTGCGACGTAGACGCCATAGCCGCATGACCCTGCCTGTGTTCGGCTTCAAGGATTGGTCTTGGTCTTGAACACATTGGCGCAAGATTACTGGGCGTCTAATGATTTTGAGTCGAGGTGCCAGTGGGGGTGGACGAATTCATTTCCGCGCCGGACAAAGATTTCCGTGCCACGACCGCTTACCTTCCTGCGTTTCCCATTCGCTTCGATTTCACAGATGTAAGTAGTGTAAACGATAACGGCGTTGCCGTATATCTTCATCTCAGTCTTCGGAAACTCGAGTCTCACCAATTTCCCGCCACTGTCGGCAAAGCTTTTGGCGTCAGCAAGGATCACCGCTCGATCAGACCACTCAACCGAACCATTATCGATGGCGGTCCCTTCTTCAGGAACCAGCTTCTCCAATGCGGCCCGATCATTCGCGAAATAGGCCCTCCAAACGGCTTCTCGCGTAGCCAGCACTTGCTGGCGAATTTGTGGCGTTACGGTCGCCGGCTTCGACATTTGCTCCAGCCGCCAGTCAGGATCAATCACCGTGTGAGACGCGACCTGAATCCAGTTCCCTTTCCGTTTGGCGTAGACGTCCATTATGCGGAATCGCCGCATCGTGATGGTAACGCCGCCGACGTTCCTTTCGAAGTCGCCGAAAAAGGAGGCCACCGCCAGCTCGGGGCTATAAAAGTGGACGTCGAAGTTACTGACCCGATAGCGCGTGCCGGCCGGGAAATAAGGAATCGTTTTTGGCGCGTTGGCGGGTCTCGGCCACTCGATGCCGTTCGCTCGCATGTATTCGTCAATGCCTTTGATCGGAACGTCGGAGCCTTCAAGGAATCCCCGCCAATCATCCGAATGCGTCGCCTGAATCTTTTCAATGTCGCCGTCGATAAAGGCCTGGAAGATGCTCTCTATGTGCGCGCGGATGGCCGCCGCATCAGCCGCCCGGTCGTCCTGGGTTTGCGCGGTCGCAGCTTTCGCTACGGAGCCATCGACAGGATTGATGGCCGCGAATAGCGCTGCGCCAAGAATGAATGACAAAAGAGAAGCAATGGAAATTCGCAGAATCATCGTAGTAACCTCCGAAAGTCTAATGTTTACGCCACACGCGCTCAGGCCGAGCCGGGCTACCAGAAAACCTTTGCGTCTTTGCGCCTTTGCGAGAACCCAGTCATCGTGAGGCGAGCTTCTCGCAAAGGCGCAAAGGCGCAAAGGTCGCAAAGGCTTTTCTCCGAGTTGAGCGCTTAGGAGTCCGCAATCTAAGTCGTGGGATGTTAGGCGACAACCGTGAATACGCGAGCGGCGCGTCTGCTGACGCGAACGGTCATCAATCGTACGGGCGTACGCGCCACTCTTGCCTCCAGGCCCTGCCTGCAATACTTTGAACGGGTGCGAATCTCTCGACGTCTTCGACCCCAATTTCTTAGACCATGGATGCTCGTTTCGGCCGCGTGGATACTGCCCGCTGGATTCGCCGCCATCAACCGGATCGCCCAAACGCATATAAGCGGGTGGGATCCCGTGACTGCGCGCGAACTGCTGTGGGAGAGCGGTGATTGGTTTCTCTACGCCTTTCTCACTCCGATGGTCTTCGCGATCTCGCAGCGCCTGCCGATGGTAAGGCCATATCTCGCGCGCCGCGCGTCGCTGCATCTTCTGATCTCACTGCTGTTCTGTGTGGCCTGGGCAACGTGCGGCAAGTTGCTGCATTGGGCGCTGATGGCGTTGTTAGATCCGAACGCTCTGCGCGCGGCGATCGAGGCCGGTCAGTTTTTTCGTAAGGCCGGTCTGGACTGGCTGAGCTGGATATTCACTACGTTGCCGTTCGGAGTCGCCGTCTACCTCTGTGTAGTCGGCGTTGAACATGCCGTTCGTTACTTCGTCGAAGCGCGCGAGCGCGACGCGCAGTTGGCCCGCCTTTCCGAGCAACTCTCGAACGCCCGTTTCGCCGCGCTGCAAGCGCAGGTGAATCCGCACTTTCTCTTCAATACGCTAAATACGATCGCCGTGCTCGTGCGCGACGACGACCGTCTGGCCGCCGTGCGCATCGTCGAACAGTTGAGCGACGTGTTGCGGACGACCCTGAGCAGCCATCGCGCGAATGAAGTTCCTCTAGGCGAAGAGCTTGAACTCGTCCGGCGATACGTCGCCATAGAAGAGGCGCGGTTCTCCGACCGGCTGCGCCCCGAATTCGACATAGACGACTCGCTCTTGTCCGCCGCGACGCCCAGCTTCGCGCTGCAACATTTAGTGGAGAACGCGATTCGTCATGGCATTGCGAGGAGCCCCGACGCGGGCCGCCTGGTCATAGCAGCGCGTCGCGAGGGCGAAATGCTCGAACTCTCGGTCGCAGACGACGGGGCGGGCGTTGACGCGGAACTCGTCAGCCCGGAGGGCCACGGCGTCGAAAACACGCGAGAGCGATTGCGCGCTTTGTACGGCGAACGCGCCTCGCTCGATATAGCCAGGCGCGCGGAAGGCGGTACAATCGCCACGCTGAGAACGCCGTATCGTGAAATGGTTCCAGAGTCGAGCCCTGGAGTCGAACAATGATGCAAGCTGAGTGGAAAGTCCTGATAGTCGATGACGAACCGGCCGCGCGCCGGGGCGTGCGACAACTGTTGGCGGCGTTTCCGGAGTTCACCGTCGCCGGCGAATGTCGCAACGGCGCCGAGGCGCTCGCGGCGCTGAACGCCTCGGCGCCGGACGTGATCTTCCTCGACATTCAGATGCCGGGCATAGACGGCTTCGAAGTTATCCGCCGCCGAACCGTAGAGCGGATGCCGGAAGTGGTGTTTCTTACCGCCTTCGATCAGTTCGCAGTCCGCGCGTTCGAGGCCGAGGCGATCGACTACCTGGTGAAGCCAGTAAGCGAGGCGCGATTCGCCGCAACGATGAAGCGCTTGATGAAACGGCTGCGTTCGGCGGCGACGGCGACGCGCGACGAGAACATCGTGGTGACAACCTCAAGAGGCGCAACGGTGCTCAACATAGCCGAAATTGACTGGATCGAAGCGGCCGGCAATTACGCGCAATTATGGGTCGGTCCGCGCAGTTATTTCCTGCGCGAGTCGCTTCAATTATTGGAAGAGCGCATGCGCAAACACGGTTTCATCCGCGCCCACCGGCGCGCGCTGGTTCGACTCGACGGCGTGCGAGAGTTAATTCGAGACCACACAGGCGCGCTGATCGCGTCGCTCGGCTGCGGCGCTCGAATCCCAGTCTCGCGACGCCGAAGCTCGGCGTTCTCGGCGGCGGTGCAGCGACTCGGCAAGGCGCAGGCCGATGATGGCTGATATGAAGAACAAAGCTGATGCGCCTATTTTTTACCACCCTTGCATTTGTTGGCGGCTATGTCTTCGACGTAAGCCCTGAGTTCTCCCTTATCGCGTTTGGCGATTAGTTGATCGAGAAAATCGTTTTTCGCGTCTGGTTTGCTCTTGAGGATGGACTCGTACATTTTGAGCGTTCCTTCGACTCCGGCCAGATTGACCGCCACTCCATCTTTCGCCTTGTCTGGATTTTCAATAATAAAAGCCGCGCTGGAAAGAGTCATTTGTATAGCAAGCTCGGCCTCATTATTTTTTTTCTTTCCATAAAGCGGAGACAGGTAGTCCGTACATATTTCAACAGAAATGTCTGGCACTTCAATCAACCACTTTAAAAACCATTCTCGAGCTTTTTTAGCGTCTTTGTTGAATGGATCCGTTTCGAGTAAGCGCGCGGACTTGACTGCGGTAGCGCGTTCCTCCGGAGTCGAAGGACCGCGGTTGCTCTGCGCCACTACAGTGAGGCAGAAAAGAAGGCAAAAGCCCAAAAGCCAAAGTGTTCGTACCGCAACTGTCATATCAATCCTTTCCAGTCTGTGTGTCTTGGGATATCGAGGCCCGATAAATCTTCGAACGGAAATTATGCAAAGGATTGCACGGTACCGCGAAATTTTCCACATCCGGGCAGTCTATTTCACGACCCTTCTTCGAAGCGCTACCAAGCGCCGGCCTGCCGCAGGTCTGCTTCGATGTCGGCATAAACAAAGACCGAGGTCGGAGCAGAATGGTGTGAAAGCTTATGCCTGCGCCATCTGTATCAGATTACCGCATGTGTCCTCAAAAACAGCTATGGTCACTGGCCCCATTTGGGTCGGCGCCGTCTTGAAGACCACGCCCAGCTTCGTCATTCTTTCGTATTCTTTGTGAATGTCATCGACGGCGAATGATGTCAAAGGTATTCCCGCCTCGAACAGCGCTTTCTGGTAAGTCCTGGCCGGTGGAAATCCCATTGGCTCCAGCAACAATTCCACATCGTCCGGCCCTTCGGGCGAGACGACCGTCAGCCATCTGTCTTCCCCCAGTGGTATGTCGTTCTTTTTAACGAAGCCCAGAACTTCAGTGTAAAATTTAAGGGCCTTCTCCTGGTCATCTACCATCACGCTGGTCAATATTATCTTCATCTGCGTTCCTCGAAAGATAATGTTTGTCGTTTCAGAATCAAATTCTTACACGTGTTGATCGACGAGGATCGGATTTCCATCCGGGTCGATAGCGATGAAACTGGCCGGCCCTGTAGAGCTCTCGTCAGCCTCATGTTGCAATTGCACGCCTTGGGCCTTCAACTGACGCTGCAGTTCGCGGATGTCGGTGAACGTGGCCAGTTTCTGGGCGTTTTGGTCCCAGCCCGGGTTGAAAGTGAGGATGTTCTTCTCGAACATTCCATGAAATAGCCCAATTACGTGATCTCCGTTCTTCATCATCAGATAGTTCTTCGACGCATCACCGGCGAAGACCTTGAAACCAAACTTCTCGTAAAAGGCCCTCGAAGCTCCGAGATCCTTGACTGCCAGGCTAATTGAAAACGCGCCTAATTCCATAAGTTGCTCCTTTCTATACTGTAGCTAGAGACTTCTATATTCACGCCGGAAGAAATTCTTTTTTCCTCAACACCGCCGCGCTGATCAAGGTGATGAGTATTCCCACCGGCAGAATTTCCATCAGAGTCATGCCAAAACGAAACGCCGGATTGCTATATATTTTCCTGAAATAGTCCATTCTCTTGACTTCCTGATCGATTTCCGCGGCCGAAGCGCCTTTCTCCTTCTTCTTTTTGATGACAGTATCGGTGTACGTATCCATAAAGGATGCGGCGCCCGCGGGACGCGTTTGAATGTAGGCCTCCCACGTGATCGCGTACATGAGCGATGCGATCAGCGCAATGAGCAGTCCCACTTGAAATCCTTTCCAAAAGTTGATCACGCCTTTCTGATAATTGTCGCGGTACGATTTGATCCCGAAAAAGACCATCGACAGCGCGATGACCATCGTTGCGTAGCCGATCAACTCGTTAACGAATATCTTCCCGTTTTTTTCATAAAGCGCTAAGCCAATGATCATGAAACCAGAGACGATGGCGCCGGCTATCAAGCCGAACGTTAGAGTCACTTTTCGCATAGTTTTTCTCCTAGTAAGCGTATGCAAATCGGGGCGTACAACATCGGAACACATGGCGGTACCGTACCGATGCGATACTGTGCGATCGCCTGAAATATAAGCAGAAGCAGGGCGGGGCCGCATCAGCCGAAAGTGTGATTTTGAAGGCAGAGGAGAAAAATCACCCGAAAGTTAGGGCAACAGCCCGAGTTCTTTCGCCCGTCGGACAGCTTGAGTGCGCCGACGCGCATCCAGTTTCATAAAAAGATTAGAGGAGTGGGTTTTTATGGTATTGAGCGAGACGAAAAGTTTATCGGCGATCTCCTGGTTGGATAGCCCGTGCGCCATCAGTTCCAGCACTTCGTACTCACGTTTGCTGATGCCGAGCCGCTGAAGTTCCCCATCGTTGAGTTTAAAGTCCGGCGTAGCGATGACGACTTTTCTGCGGGTGAGCCTCTGTCCCGCCCACACGCCTATCCCGGCGAATAAGACGGCCACCGCGCCGAGATAAAATTCCAGCGAAAGGTCTCGGACGAAGAAGCGATATTCGATGAACTTCAAAATTGCGGTCAACGCCGCCAAAGCGACGCCGTAGAGGATAATGGTCTTGCGCATCTCGTTCCGTCAGCAACTCCGATCATATGCCCGCTGCAGCCAATCCAGCGCCTCGGAATCTACCTCATCGCCTGTCGTGAAGCTGATCTGGAGTCGCATGGCGCTGTGAATCTTGGAGGGCTGCAACCGTCCGCCGGGCTGCGGAGGCCTTCTCATGGTTAAAGCTCTCCTTCTTGACGCGCCGGTTCCACACGTCTACATCCTCGCCGGTTCGCTCCTTGAGGAGACGAGCGGACCTGTCTCCCATTCCTTTCCAGTCACGAATTCGCGTCATCGGAACCCCCATTCATCTGCAGAACGGTGTAAAGTCCGTGTAGGACGAGATCCGGAATGAGTTTATCAAAGAGACCTTCCCCTTCAAACAATCTGCTGAACCCGCCGGTGCCTATCACTAAAGGCGCCGTTTGCCCGTGAAAACATTCGTCCTTCATCCGCCCTGTGATCTCGCGGATCGAGCCGGCGGCGCCGAAAAAAAGCCCCGATTGAATGCTCTCTACAGTCGAGCGTCCGACCACGGAAGGGGGTTTGAGGATTTCGACGGCCGGCAGGCGGGCGGTTTTTGCTTCGAGCGCCTCCATCGAGATTCGTAGGCCGGCTGTAATCGCCCCGCCGAGATATTGCCGGTCGGCGGAGACAGCGCAAATAGTGCTCGCGGTTCCCATGTCGAGGACGATGAGGTTGGTATTTGGGAACTGATGAATGGCGCCGACGGCGTTCGCGATCCTGTCGGCGCCCACCTCGATCGGGTTCCTGTAATTGATCTTCAGCCCAGTCTTCACTCCCGGCTGGAGGAGAAACGGTTCGCCGCCGAAATACTTGAGGCACGCGGCGCGTAGCGGATGAACGAGGTTCGGCACGACGGAACAGATCGCCACCTGTCGCGTCTCCAACGGATCGTAACCGCTTTCACGGAGAACGGCGCGCAGGAAGAGACCAAATTCGTCAGAGGACGCCACATTCGTCGAACTCTTTCGAAACGCGCTGACGAGCTTGTGGTCTTTAAAGACGCCGCCGAAGATCTGAGTGTTTCCTACGTCCAGGCAAAGAATCATCCGGACCCTCCTCACAAAATCGGTTCGTAGTCCCGCCTTCAGGCGGAAGCGTTAGGCATCGCGAAATGGGTCTGCGGCTGACGCTTCCGCCTGAAGGCGGGACTACGAACCACGCATTTTATGGTTTCTTATCGTCGCCCGCGACCTGAACTACCCCTCTCAAGGTCGCCTCGGCTTCGCGAAGAGCCAGGCCGTTGTCATAATTCTCAAGTAAATTATTCAGGGCCGAGTTCGGTTCCGAGGCGAGCGTCGTCACACGATCCACGAGAAGCGGCAGCGCGCGGATAATATTATCGACGATCGTGATCGAAGCCTTCCTCGAGGTTCTGGATAAAGGGTTCAAGTCGATTGTGACGACTTTTCGTCCGGATCGAATGAGCGCTTCACAGCGGTCGCCGTCTTCGAGCGGGACAAAGACCACGTCGGCTCGGTAAATTCCCTGACCGTTCACGAATCGCCGATTGGACTCAAGGTAAGGAAGAACGAATTCCTGCTGCGGCAAAAGGACCTGAGCTGCGCCGTGCGAAAGAAGCTGGTTGCGTATTCGGTCTTCGCGCTCCCGGCTCGCATGAAAGAGATTCACTTCCAGCGGAGAACCGAGAAGCTTCGAGAGGGCCGCCAACTCTCGCGGGACCAGAGCCGCCGCGTTCCCGTTCACCGAAATCACTGGACGCCGTGCGACGAGAAAAAGAGCCGCCGCCGCTGAGATCGCCCGCGCAGCGAAATCGCGCGTTTTTTCTCCGAGGAGGTAGTCGAACGCCTCACCTCTTCCGTGGGCGATGAGGCCGTCAAGAGACGTAATTCCTTGTCGAGTCCCTTCGGTGAGCCTGGCCCTGGTCAGAAGAGAAATCCGCCTTGGATGATTCAATGGAATCTCGGGTTGTGATTCCTGCATTGTCATATCCATTCAATCGTAGCTCTCCGACTCGCTCGGGTATTGCGTTTGGCCGACCTGTCGACAAAATTCCTCGAAGGCATTCGCCACCATCGTGGCGCCGTCAAGATATCTGCGGACAAAGCGGGGAGAGCGGCCCGGCGACAGGCCTAAGAGATCGGACGCCACAAGCACCTGCCCGTCGACCTCCACGCCGGCGCCGATTCCTATAACCGGTATGGACAGATGGGAGGATATGCGAGAACCCAGGCTACGGCTGACGCATTCCAAGACGAGAGAAAAAGCTCCAAGGTCTTCAAGCTTCTTGGCGTCTTCGATAAGCCGGGCCGCTCCCTCTTCAGTTCCTCCCTGTACTTTATACCCTCCGAGCGCGAGCACGGATTGCGGCGTCAATCCGATGTGGCCCATGACGGGAATGCCCGATTCAATGATGTGGGAGATGATCTTTTCATTTCCCGCGACACCTTCGAGCTTTACCGCGCTCGCCCCCGCGCGAGCCATCGCCTCGACTGCCTTCATGGCGGTCTTCAACCCTCTGCGATACGAGCCGAAGGGAAGATCGGCGACTAGAAAGGCGCCTGGACAGGCCCGGCGAACAGCCCCGACGTGAGCGGCGATCATCTCGACCGTGGCGTGAATCGTGCTCTCGAACCCGTAGAGCGCCATCGCCACACTGTCACCTATGAGGAGAGTGTTCACGCCGGCATCGACTGCCAGCTTGGCGAAAACCGCGTCGTAGACGCTAAGCATCGAAATCTTCCGGCCGTCCCGCTTCGCTTTCCCGAAATCCGAAACCGACCGAAACGATCGTCGTGACAAATCGACCTGACATGTTGATGAGTTGAGAGAAGGAGTGGAAGAAGCGTGTTTAAGGGATTGAGAAAACATATTTAATGGTACCCCCCAAAAGGTAGAGTCCTGAATACCTGTTCACATTATCACAAGGAATGGGGAGAAGGGAATGCGGAATGCGGAATGCGGAATGCGGAATGCGGAAGATTTCAATTGCAGTTCCAGTCAGCAGATGCGGAATCAATATTCCGCATTCCGCATTCTTTACTCCCCACTATCCGCTCTGCCACCCTTGTCGTCGGTTGCGTTCACGCGCGCCGCAGCCTCGAACAAGGCTTTCATCCTGGCTGAAAACTGGTAATTTTCGTAATCCAGCGAACCATTTGCGGCTGACGCCGGCGCCTCGGAAGAGAAGTCGTCCGAGTATGTGTCTGTCGCAAGTTCGAGGGGGATTACCAGGGCGTCTTTCTCATTTTCATCGCCGGCGCCGAGAGTTTCTGCAATGATCTGTTCTGCGGAGGTAAAACTCAGTTTCGAGATCAGAAATAAGCGGCGGCAAAGGTTTTCGACCTGGCGCGCTTTGGCTTCAATCTCCTGGCGCCGGGCTTCTGTCTCATCCAATACTCTCTGCGTTTCCTCGAGATTGAACAACGCGGCCTGAGTGTTGGCTATCGCCTGTTCGACTTTGATTTGGTATTGCTGGCGTGTATTCGCCTCGACTTGCTGTGTCCGGGCCTCGGCCTCAGCCGTGATTCTGGCAATCTCGGCGATGTGATTCTCCTCGGCCAGCTTCGCCGATTCCGTCAGCATTTCCAGTTCGTCCCTGATCCAGCCGATTTCGGCCTTGTAATTCTCTTCAATTCGCCGCGCCTCCGCTCTGACTCCCTGGATTTTCGCCTCAGCTTCGGACACGACTTTGGCGTTATCGGCGGCGAGTCGAATCTCGATCTCATTTGCCCTCTCTTCGGCCAGAGATCGCTTCGAGGCCTCTCGTTGTAACCCGGCTTCGGTTTGTTGTAACTTGGCTTGGGCTTGTTGTAACCCGGCTTCGGCTTGTTTTAATCCGGCTTCGGCTTGTTTTAATCCGGCTTCGGTTTGTTGTAACTGGGTTTCAGTTTGTTGTAACTGGGCTTCGGTTTGTTGCGACTTGGCTTCGGCTTGTTTTAACTTGGCTTCGGCTTGTTTTAATTTGGCGTCGGCTTGTTGTAACCCGGCGTCGGTCTGCCGGAGCCGCTCTTCAGCTTTGGAGGCGCTGACGTCCATCTCACGCAGTTTCGCTTCGGCCTCGGCTTTCGAGTGTTCAGCCGCGATGCGCGCTTTCCTCTCCTCCTCAAATCGCCCGGCGGCCTCCGTCGCCGCTCTCACAAATTCCATGCGGCCCTGGTCGATTTCGTGCTGTCGCTTCAGATCATCTTCGATCTCCTGGGATTTCCGCTCCACCTCTGAGCGCCGTACCATTTCCTGCCGTAGTCTGGCCTCGACCTGTCGCAATCTCTCCTGCGCTTTGGCTTCGCGCGCTTCGGCCTCGACTTCGAGCGCCTTGATCTCGGAAGACCTTCTTTCAAGCTCCTCCAGGACGACGATAGAAGGGGTGGCAGGTTCATCCAGGCTTCGAACTCGCGGCGTTTCAACTTCGTCTCTCAATACTTCTCCATCAACCACGCTTTCTGGCGCCTTTTGCCCTTCACAGAAAGGGCATTGGGCGCGAGCCGTGGTAAGCAATCCGTTTAACTCAGGACAGGCGTGCGATTGAGGGACGGACTTTGGAAGCTGACGACATCCGGGACAATGCGGATGCGGAGCCCCCCAAGGCGTGATGTGCACTCCCTTACGGTTGATCGCGCCCAGGGAGTCAATCATTGTGATGTTACACTGGTCGCATGAATAATAGCGGGCTTTTTTGATCAGGTTGCAGGATGGGCATTGTTTGGAGTATGCGTCTTGCCGGTCATCTCCCTTGGGCGCGACCCAAAACTTCTGGCACAGGCAGCAATAAAACCATCTGCCTGAGTGCGGGAAATTATAGCTTAAGACATGATTCTCCTTACATATGACTATCCGATTTGATCCCTGAACCGGAAAGCTAAAGCCATGTGAAAGGCAAAACACGTTTATGACGTCTTCTTGCATCTAACGCTCCGCCTGCATTTAACGCTCCGCAGAATTCTTCCGGCTCCCTTGGTAGCGCAGGCGTCGATGCCTGCGCCGCTTATGAGACTACGCATCCAGGGTCGCCCGGGCGCTCCCAGGAAGCTTTATTTGCCAGTAAATAAACGGGTATAGCTCAAAATGCAACCTAAATGCCCGCGCCTCGCAAAAATGATCTTCTTGTCCTGCCACTTGAGTTCCTCCGCCGCGGCCTTGAGCATCTCCGCGCCGGCGATTAGCTCCTCGGGTTTGAATGTGGCTCTTACCGCCTCGAACTCCTGTTCGACTTCCTGACGCACTCTCCTGTCACGGATGAAGGTGAGCTTACGAAAGGCCAATTCTCTCGGGTCGCGCGCAATCTTTTCCGCAAACTGTATGATGTCGTCGAATGTCAGGGAGACCATAGGTTGTCTATCCTCGGGATAGAGCATCGTCACCACCGCCCAAACCAGATTGCCCGTCAGGAAAACTCGTTTGCGGTGCATCAATGTGGGCTTATTCTCCATCTCTCTGCGCAGCGCCTGGCGAAAGGCCAAGGCGCCGGAAGTTTTGACCTGTCGAGTGAAGGTGTACAAAGAACTCTTGCGTCCTATGGCTTTGCTGATTTCATTTGCATAACTCACCACGCCCTGAGGGATGTTCATCGCAACGAAATCCATTGACGGCGACGAATCGGACGCGGAGTATTTGAGCATCTCACAACCGACCTGCGTGTTGACGTTGCCGATGTGTAGCATCATTGACGTGTTTCGGTTATCGATTGCGGCGCCGGCGACCTTTCCGGTCCGCGGGATCGTCCCGGCGATGCTCAGTTGGACCTCTTCCACGGCGCCCAGGAATTTCAACGTCAAGCCTGTGGTATTGCGAAGGACGCTTTCCAGATCATCGGGGTGATCGGCGCCCAATGCGCTGGCTCCGATGAAGTAGATTCGATCGAGCGGCACTTTATATTGCTGCCGCAATCGCGTGAGCGCCGTCGAGACCGCCTGGGCGGCGTCCTCCGACGCTTGCAGAGGGAATTCCCCGTCGCTCGTTCGCCCCAGCCTTAGACGAATCATTTCTGAATAAACACCCTTGATGCCAGGATCCTCGTCAGTTTGAGGCGGATAGGATTGCAGCACCATCACCTTGACTCCCTCATTGCTAAGCTCGATCCCGCCGAAGAGTTCTCCGGAAGAGCCAGACGGATTTGATGGCGCCGCCTGTCCCAACGTCATTGCGCACAAGACGCAAAGCAGGAAACCGACTGAGAGTGGCAGTGTGAAGATTTCACGCGCGCATTCAAAGCGAGATTTTATTCTTGAAGACAGCATGATTGAATTTTTGTTATTGAGAACCAGGGGCAAAGGTGAAAGTCAAGACGGTTTCTACCTTCGTGGGGCTGCCGTTCTGGCGTCATCGGTTTGTAAACCCACTCGCGCGCCGCGTCCACAGCCACGCTACGCAACGCCGGGCGCCCGCTGATCGCCGTCGCCTCGATGACCTGCCCCGCTTCCGAAATGGCTATCCGCGCCTCGACATTCCCATAAGCGTTCATACTTCTGACCGTGAGCGGATAGGCCGGCATGCGCCTCTTGATGACGCTCCCCTCCATTCGTAAAAATGCAAATCGCATGGCAGAGCCCTTCCGCAACGAACGCAGAGCTATCTAATGGGGCTCGATTGTGACGTGGAGGATTTGGGGCTTGTCGGGGCTTGTAGGAGCTTATTAGAACCGCAATCGGTTCAACAATAATAATATTTTGTTTTTGGAAGTCAACGAGCCAAGCGCCACTCGCCGCGCGATTTTGGGTAGAAGATTAATGATCGTCCCACACCCACAGAGATTAGCGCGATCCTCAGCCTTCGACCTTTCCCCTGGGGGATCTTGTCACTATAGGATACCAAGTTTCCGGCCAATCCGTTATTTATAAATGAGCCACCACTCCTATTCACAGATGAATTAGGATATCGATTTAATCAAATGAGTTACTACTTCTATTTAATCAAGTAAAGAGTGAAAAAAAATCTTCGCCAAAGCAATCAACTGACCAACCAGAAATCGTCCTTTATATTTAGACTTGTTTTTCGGGCTCGCTTCAGGCTTCTTTGCTAAGAAGTTGATCGATAATCTCTTTCGCGGCGCATAGCAGCCATTTGCGCACGCCATCGACCACTCGCGCCTTGGGAGTCAGTTCGCCAGGCGATTCAAAACGAGGCGCCCGGTTATATACGTTCAGGCGTGGCGCGTGAAGGCGCTCGGCGCCTTCACCAACGCTGTCGCTGGCGCCTAACCACAGGACGCATGCGCGTGCTTAACGCGCCTGACAGTCTATGCTTTTGCTATTGGGGGATTGCTCTAAAACCGCTGGTTCTCGCAAGCTCAGGTTGATCGGGCGCTACTGTTTCCTCTCTCCATTTCAGACTGCGAAGCAATGGGGCTGACTTGTCAAAGAACTCTTTACATAAATCAGGCGCCGCTTCAAAGCTTACTCAGGTCCTTCTTCAACTTAAACGCGACGGCGACCAGAGCAAGCAATATCAGGCCGATTAGGAAAAACATGAGAGTCAATGGCGCCCCCGCGGAGTTGGCGGAGTTATTTACAGATGCGGCAGGCGCAGTAGGCTCCGATGGCCGAGTCTTCGTCACTTCGGATTGTGTGATAACAACCGCGCCGTTAGTCGTCAGCGAAGGCGACGTCCGAGAGGAGGCAGGCGCTTTGGAGGCAGGACTCGCCTGAGTGGGTAAAACGGAATCGACCGCGGCAGACAATGGCGCCGATGAAGCGGGAGACCCGGCGGTTCGCCTGGATTGCGTTCTCCTTCTCCCATCCTCTCTCCCCCTAGGCTCCCTCTCGCGGATTTCCGGCTCCACGTCTACTGGGTCGAATTTACGCAATTCCTTCATCCTCTCCGGGGAAAGTTGTTCCTGCGCCCGTTCCTGCGCAAACGCCCCGACGGCTGAAAGTAATAGCGTCAAAACGACGACCAGAATGGTCGTTTGTCTACTCAAATGCGTCAAGAGTTTACATCTTTCACATCTGCAAGGAGACCATCGCAATCAGCACAGTCAATGCGACTAACAGCAGCGCGACCGCCATGCCGTAGCCAAAGAACTTGAATTCGTATTTGTACCCTTTTCGTTTCTTTACGGTGTACGTCTGATCGTCATCGGCGGATTTCGCCAAATTGAACGCGGCGATCTGGCGGTTGTTCTCCTCGGCGATGCGAAGCGACTTTTCCATATCCCGAATTCTGAATTCGAGGGTGGATCGAGCTTCCTCCGCCTCCCGGCGCGCCCTCCGCTCGGCCTCGACCTGAGCATGGAACTGGGCTGGGCCCCCCTCGGTCCCGCCACCCTGCCGCACGACGACGGCCCGGCTCATATCAGGTTCGTCCTTCGACCAGTCTAGTTCGAGATAGGAACCCAATTCGTCCTCAAACTCTTGGAGTTTATGTTCGGCCGCAGCCCTATGTTTAGCTTCGGACTGCAATTCGGCTTCGACGGTTTGATATTTTTCCGTGGCCTGGCGCCCGACGGATTCCGCTTCGGCGAGAAGAATTTCCATTGCTCGGGCCTTCTCCTCCATGATCCGCGAGGTGTTCTCCGCCTCGGCCGTCTTCCGATTCGCATCCGCCAACGCACCCCTGGTGGTATTGGCTTGCAATTCCAGTTCACGCGATTTATCGCTCGCGGCTCGCGCAACGGCCTCTGCCTTGGTTCTCTTCTGCTCGGACTCCGCCAGCTTGCCCCTGAGGCTTTGGATTTCGGTTTCAGCCCCTTTGGCCCATGTCTGGGATTCTTTGGCTCGCGTTTCGGCCTCTTTCATCCGCGCTTCCGTCCCCGGCTGCGCCCATGAAGCCGTGCGAGGCTGCGGAGCCTCTATCGGTATCCCCGCCTGCAGTTTTCGCAAGCGATCCTCTTCAAGCTCTCTGAGTCGCTGCTCGGCAAGCAGCCGCTCCCTCAATTCTTGTTCCAGCCTGCCCTCAGCCTGTTGGGCCTTCTCTTCCGCCTCCTTCGCTCTGGCCTCAGCGGCGCGCGCCATGGCGGCAAGCTCCGCTCGCCGTCTTTCCACTTCAACCTCCTCCGAACCGTTCTTGAGGCCGTAAGTGACGGGTTTGCTGGGTTGAGCGGTTGAGCTCTCTGAGCGATCTCGGTTTGTCACGGCGCCAGAATTGCGCCTGGAATGCTCGAAAGACAGAATGTTGCCTTGCTTGTTAATCAAGATAACGGCGTTCTGTTCTTCGAACGAGTTTATTGGAGGGGAGTCTACGCGACTTATCGGCAATCTGTTGATTTTGTCAGACAGCATAAGCAATAGCCCAAACGCTTTCGCGATCAGTATTCCGTATATGTATTCCCATGAAAAATGGGCGAAATATCAGAGGGACACAAATTGTGAGGGATACGGGGCTTGGTGAATATGAACAGCGTTTTTTGATTTCCCGCGATGAATATGGCGCAGCACCCACTCAAGCGCCATGCGACGATCTTCTCAGGTCCTGGAGCGCACACGCGTCCAAGACAAAGTTACCGGCTGAAAAGCCATCGCAAAGATCCCGCTAGAAAATACCACCACTTGATGGGATCATTAAACACAATGAAGCCGCCCGAAGTCAATCTGTAAAAAAATAAAATCGCCAAGTTACTGCAAATTTTCGATTTTCGTGATTCCGGGATATGCCACATCTTCCTCGCGCTTAAACCTTTAAGAGGTGGTATCGCGTGCCGCCGCTGCGCGGTTTCGCGTCTCAATCCTCGCGTTTGAAAGTGTAGCGCAATAGGAAAACATGTCGCGTCGGCCCCAGACCGTTATTGATCGAGAAAATATACTCGGCCAACATATTCCGGTTGAAACGCCAGCCGGAGCCGAAGTCCGAGAATATGCTCGTCGAGTTCCGGCGCGAGCGTCCACTCAATTCGACCAGGCCGAGACTTGTCAATCGCCGGCCGAAAAGATCGGGACGGAGGTCGAGGTCGGTCGTGTCCGCCCGCCTGAAAACCAGCGTCGACGCGCTGAAGAACATGCTGCGCCAGACGTCTGTTTGTAACCCCACGCGCCCGGATACGAAGCGCCCGCGCTCTCGCCTGCCCTCAACCAGATTCCCGGTCGCGTCTTCCAGCCGTTCCTCGTGTATGCCCGAGAGGCCGAAGGCGAAGTCCGAGCTCAAGACCGTCGCCCGCCGCAAAGCGAATCCCACACCGAAGCCGAGGGCGGCGCTATTCACATCGGCCCGCGTGGTCGAGTCCGTGACGGCCGAGCGACGAATCTGTCCATCGCTCTCGCCCCAGAGCAAGGAGCCTTGGAGGCCGTAAAACAGGCGCCGAGTGAGCAGCCCGCGTAATCTGATGGAGACCGACGACGACCGTCCCTCCTGGCGCGTCGAATCGAGGCCGAGCGGCCCGCCTGTGAAGAATCGCGAACGGTCGCCATCGTCGGCGGTCGCCAACTCGTGGCTATAAACCAGACCGAGTTTGTGGCCGCGGCCTAATGCGCGCGTAATCCCGAGCCGGAAGCGGAGCCGTCTTATTTGAGCCTCCGCTTCGAGACCTTCGATAGCGAGCGCTCGGGCGCCGTCCACCAGCGCGACCTGACCGCGCAAGTCGTCGCCGCTGCTGACCCACTCCACTCCGGCGCCGACGCTCGTGCGGCCGTCATCGCCGAAGCGCCGCGCCGCCATCAGCGAACCCGTGATCGAAGTTGTCTCGGTCGAGACGGCGATGTTGCGAGAGACCTGGCCGCCTCCAGGAAGGAGGCCGATCAGTGAGGCGGACGCCTGGTCCACGGTTAAAGATTGAGACCGGTCGCTGGAGATGGCGACCGCTCCGCCAATCACCATGCGTACTTTCTCCAACGGGATGAAGAAATCGGCCTGCGCCAGGAGGCCAGAATCGAATGGGCCTATAGGATTGCCAGATAAGGGGAAACCGGCGGAGCCGCTTTGCAAATCGCTGCTCCGCGATTTGTTAAAAAATGGGATCAGCCAGGCTCTTCCTTCGATCGAAGCGAATTCGGTCGAATAGGCCGGGTTATCGAGGCTGTCGAAATGGGAGTCTGCAAATGCGGCGAAGCGCTGAAGCGGAAGCGACCAGCCCCGCATAGCCAGGCTGTCAACATATCTTTCGGAGTTATTGGTCAGTAATGTCCTGGCGCTCGTAGTCGCATCGGCGGCCACGTCGTCGCGAGTCGGGTTATCATGGCCAGAGGGGCGCGCCGCCGATTTTCCCGCCGCTTCTACAGACGTCTCTCTCTCTCTTCCCATCCTACTGCCGTCAGGGCGACGCGCGGCGGACTTCCCAGCCGCCCCGGCTCCGCCACCAACGTCATTGCGCTTGGCGTTGGCGTTAGGGCTGGCATTGGCGCCAGCGTTGGCGTTCCCGGCAACGCCGGCGCCGACGTTGTCGTTCGTGGCGGTAGTAAGGCCGACGTCGTTCGTGGCGGTAGTAAGGCCGGCGTTGGCGTTCGTGGCGGAGCCGACGCCGGCGTTGGCGTTCGTCTTGGCATTAACGCCGCCGTTGTCCTTCGCTTTGGCATTTACGCCACCGTTGTCCTTCTCGGCGGCGCTGGCGCCGGCGTTGGCGTTCGTCTTGGCATTCACGCCGCCGT
Source organism: Blastocatellia bacterium (assembly GCA_035275805.1). Classification (GTDB taxonomy): domain Bacteria; phylum Acidobacteriota; class Blastocatellia; order RBC074; family RBC074; genus JAJVID01. The sequence continues at coordinate 14,702 of DATEMG010000417.1, read as the reverse complement.
TGTCCTTCGCCTTGGCATTCACGCCGCCGTTGTCCTTCTCGGCGACGCTGGCGCCGGCGTTGGCGTTTGTCTTGGCATTAACGCCGCCGTTGTCCTTAGTCTTGGCATTAACGCCCCCGTTGTCCTTCTCGGCGGAGTTAGCGTTCGTCTTGGCATTAATGCCGCCATTGTCCTTCGTGACGGCGTTGGCGCTCGTCTTGGCATTAACGCCGCCGTTGTCCTTAGTCTTGGCGCTGACGCCGGCGTTGGCGTTCTCGGTGGCGTTAGCGTTCGCCTTGACATTCACGCCGCCGTTGTCCTTCGACTTGGCATTCACGCCGCCATTGTCCTTCATGGCGGCGCTGGCGTTCGTGTTGACGTTCGTCTTGGCATTGGCGCCGGCGTTGGCGTTCGTCTTGGCCGCCTTGGCATTCACGCCGACGTTGTCGTCCGTGTCGGCATTATGGCCGGCGTTGGCGTTCGTGTTGGCATTGCCGCCGGTGTTGGCGTTCGTCTTGGCGGTCTTGACATTAAGACGGGCGATGTCGTCTCCGTCGTCGGCATTATTGCCAGCGTTGACGTTCGTCTTGGTATTAAGGCTGGTGTTGGCGTTGAGAGAGGCGCCGGAATTAGAGTTCGTCTTGGCATTAAGGCTTGCCTTGTCGTCTCTGTCGTCGGCGCCGTCGTCTGAGCCGCCATCGCCGTCGTTTGAGCCGTCACCGCGGTCGTTCCTGCCGTCGCGTTCCTCGGTCCTGTTCCCCTGGCCGGGAGTGTAGAAGCGGATGTCTTCATTCGGCTTCAACAGCGCGCCTTGTCCTTTGGAAAGGAAAGCGCGGCGGCTCGAATCGCTGAGGCTCTGCACCTCGACCAGGCCCTCGTAAACTTCCACCCTGGTGTCGCCGGAAGGCTCGACGGCTACGCTGAACTCAGTGCCGCGCACCAGAATCGACGCCGTCGGGCTGTTGACCCGGTAGGGATTCGGTTTCCCGCCGTAATGGGCGACCTTGATGCGAACGCGCCCTATGAGGATCCGAAACATCTCGCGCATCGACGCGGCGGCGCGGAAATTGCTAATGACGATTCGCGAATTCGGATGGACGATGACCACGCTGCCGTCGGTCAGCTCGATGACCACACGCCCGCCGCCGCGCGTGTCGACCTCGTCGCCGGGGTTCAGCGAGTCCCCGCGGGCGAGGATGAAGGAGCGTTGATTGTTGCGTCGCAGGGCCGTCCCCTTGACGCTCGCGACGCGCGCATCCACGGCCTGCGCCAGCGCTGTCGCGCCCAAACATTGAATTGAAGCGGCTAGGAGGAACAGGAGACACGACCAGCGAATCCCGCGCCGGAGCGATATGGAATCTATACGCAAAATCATCTCTCACAGTCCTTCAGACGAAAAGTAGCAGTGGGCCGTGGGCAGTGTGGGGATCGAAACTGCCCACAGCCAACTTTCATTCTTCAAAGGCATCATAGCCATCAAGGCTTTCCGCTTCGTTCAACGCGTTCAGATTGTATCGCGCGATCAGACGTTGAATCGTGCGTCGAGTGATTCCGAGCATATCGGCTGTGCGTTGGCGGTTGCCGTGATTCTTCTCTAGCGCTATCGCAAGGTAGCGGCGCTGTAACTCGTCCAGGGAAGGCCAGTCGCTCGCTAGGTTCCGCATCGGGTCGTCGGTCGAGGGGGCCTGTTTTTCATTGATTTCAGCAATATGCGGCGGCAAACAATCTAGCGTGATCGGGCCGTTTGTCGCAAGGGCGACAGCCCGGGTCAGCGCATTTTCCAATTCGCGGACGTTGCCGGGAAAGTGATAGTGGCGAAGGGCTTCGAGGGCTTCACGTGTCATCTGGGAGGGGGCAGTCCCGCCGCCCAGCTTCCGAAGGAAATGTTGGGCGAGCAGTTCCACATCCCCCATCCGCTCTCTGAGCGGCGGCATGTCGACGGTCAGGACGCTCAAGCGGTAATAGAGGTCGGAGCGGAAGCCCCCCCGCTCGGCCAGCTCGCGCAGCGGCATGTTGGTCGCGCCGATGACGCGGACGTTCACGCGCCGGATTTGCGTGGAGCCGACGCGCCGCACCTCGCCCGACTGCAACACGCGCAGCAGGCTGGCCTGAAACGCCGCGCTCGTCGAAGCCAGTTCGTCCAGGAACAGCGTCCCGCCGTCAGCGGCCTCGAAGAGACCTGCGCGCTCCGTGACCGCGCCTGTGAACGCGCCTTTCGAGTGTCCGAACAGCTCCGCCTCCAGCAGCGTGTCTGTAAGCCCCGAACAGTTGATCGCTATGAAAGCCTTGTCGCGCCGCACGCTGAAGTCATGAATGGCGCGGGCCGCCAACTCCTTTCCGGCGCCGGATTCGCCGGTGATGAGGACGGTGGCGTCCATCCGCGCCGCATGCGCGATCAGTTTATAGGTCTTGACCATCGCGGGGCTGCGTCCAATTAATCCCGAAAAACCCTCCTCATTTACTGTGGGAAACCAGTCCTCCGGCTGCGAGGCGCCGTCATCTTCCGTCGGTGGAGAATGAGGGCGCGCGCCGGTATCGACGCGGGCTTTCAAATGCCGGCGTAACAGATCGGCCAGGGCTTCGACCTCGAACGGCTTGGCAATGAAATCGGTCGCGCCCTCTTCGATCGCGCGCACCGCCAGATTGACCGATCCAACGGCGGTCATCAGGATGATCGGCGTCTCCGGTTGTGAAGTGCGCAGTTCGCGCAGCACCATCAACCCGTCGCCGTCCGGCATATAAACGTCGCTGATGATACCGTCGAACCTCTTTTCCAAGGCCGCGTCGAGCGCTTCACGCCCGCTCCTGGCGAGCGAGACACGAAACCCGTACAGCGACAATCCGGCCTCTAAGGTCAGGCGAATCAGACGATCGTCGTCGGCGACCAAAATCTGGGGAGGTTGTGTCATTAGTGGCGTTAGAACGTTTGTGTATGGGGGCGCCTTTAAAGTGGGACAGACTAAAGTCTGTCCGCCAACAATACCTGGGACAGACTAATGGCCTTTGAAAAAATAGCGCAACCTCGCTTAGTTTATAGCGTGGCGCGATGTGTTGAACCGCGACCTTTCGGAGAAAGGCGTACCGATTCAGCGAATCGCTACGCGCTTGTTGTCGCATTTGCTTTTTAACAACTATTTTAGTCCATCCTACTATTGGCTAAATAGTAATACGTGAATTGGATTCAGATTGGTTTCCGGTTCAATGGCAATCGCAGAGTAAAAATCGAGCCAGCGCCGACTTCGCTATCGACCGTAACGCGCCCGCCGTGCAATTCGGCTATCTCGCGGACGAGCGCCAGCCCTAATCCTGTTCCCGGCGTCTCGGCGTCTTCCACGCGCGGTACGCGGAAGAATTTCTCGAAAATGCTCGCCAGGTGTTCCGGCGGAATTCCGTACCCTTGATCGGCGACGGTGATGAACAGGTTGTCTTCTCCGGCCTGGGCCGAGATCACTACCTCGGTGTCGGAGGGGCTGTATTTGATCGCGTTGGCGACGAGGTTCGTCAGCGCGCGCGTCAGCAGATCGGCGTCGGCGAAAATCGGCGGCAAGTCGGGCGCAAACTTGCGGGTGAGCGTGATGCCCTGCCGGGCCGCGACCGGATCGAGCAGCAGCAAATTCTGTTCGATCAGCGATTCGACCTTGCGCCATGCCAGTCGGGTCTCTCGCGCGCCCGATTCAAGGCGCGTCAGGTCCAGATAATCGTCAATCATCCGCGCCATCCGCTCGGTCGCCTCGTTGATCGCGGCGTTCATCTCGCGCCGCTTCTCCGCGCCGGGGTCGAACTTAATCATCACTTCGCTCATCCCCTTGATGGCGGTCAACGGCGTCTTCATCTCGTGCGTCACGAGGCGCATCACGTCGTTCTGCATTCGCTGCAACTCGCGCTGTTTTGTGACATCAGAAAGTGTGGCGACGACGCCCAGCGGAGCGCCAAGCCCGCCCGAATCATCGCTGACCGCCGCCATTCGCAGCGTATAATATCGCGGCTCCGCCGTCCCCACAACAATTTCCCGTTCGATCGCGACGCGATCGTAGAGCAATCGCGACAGGGCGCCGGCCCGGTCGGCGGCGGGACTGTCCGCGCCGTACTCCATTTCACTCAAGCGGTCGAACAAATTGCTGCCGAGCAGCGAGCGCTGGCCGAGTCCGAGGATGCTGGCGGCGCGCGGGTTGGCGAAAGCGATGCGCCCTGCGGCGTCGGCGATCAGAAGGCCGTCTTCGACTGATTGAAGCGCCCGGTCTACGAACTGCGTCCGCGCGAGCAGCCGCTCTTGAAGCGCGCCTAGCGCGCGGGCCTTGCGCGACGCCCCACGCGGCCACCAGGCCAGCTTCGCGGCGACCGCCTTGTTATCGATTGCGAACGGCGACAGGCGCGCGCTCTCCCTCGTCATCTCCGCGATCCGGTCGTCCAGGCTCGCGCTGACCATCAGCGAACGCAGCAGCAGCGCCAGAGGCGACGCGAAGACGAGCGAGACCAATGCCGAAACTAATGGCGGCTCGACATTCCAGCGAGCGAAAGCGAGATATGAAAAGCCCAGTGTCAGCGCCGCTATTCCCAGGAGCGCGGCGATCTGCTTTATAGATTCGCGCTTGCCCTGCGCCAGGAGCACCGCGCCGACCACGATGGCCGCGATAATCGCCGCCCACAGCGCCGAAACCCAATCGGACGTCTCTCCGTAAAAACTCGAGCGCAGGATTGTCGTGATCGCGTTGGCCAAAACTTCGACGCCCGGCGTCAGCTCGTCATTCCGGCCGGCGAACGGCGAGGCCACGCGGTCGCCCATCGCCGCCGCCGTCAAGCCTATCAGGACGTATTTGCCGTTGAATTTTTCGGGTCCGGCGCGGCCGTCAATCAGATCGGCGATGCTCGTCGTCCGATCGGCGAATGAACCCGCCGGCCCGATGTAGTCAATCGCCATTTGGCTGGCGCGGTACGTTTGCGGGGAACTTCCCGCATCGCCCGTCGAGATAGCGTCGGACTCCGCCTCCGCTTCGATTGGAATGGCGCGAGAACCGATCATCACTGCGTCGGGCACGTCACGCGCATCATCCGGCCGCAAGCCGTCGCCGACGCGTATCACCTCGACCGCAATTGCCCAGAACGGATTCCCTTCGTTATCGGTTTTGCGCAGAGTCAGAAATCGCGCCACGCCATCGGAGTCTGTCGGCACATTGCCGTGCCCCGTGGCAGCGGCCGCGTTTTCAATCGTTGGGAGTGGACGCGTCCATTTGGCGTCGCCTTGTTGCGTTTTGTCCAGTTGGGCGGCGACCACGACATTACCCGCGCGTTTGATGGCTTCCGCGAGCGCCGCGTCGTCGGATTCATTCGTCGGATCGGTATAGAGCACATTGAGCGCTATCACTTTAGGACGCGCGTCGGAGAGTTTGTTAATGGCTTGCGCCATCAGGCTTCGCGGCCAGGGGAACCGCCCAAATCGTTTAAGGCTAGCCTCGTCGATCGCCAAGATGACGACCTCATCCGGCGGGCTCGATGCGCCGCGGGCGCGGACCAGCGCGTCGCGCGCCGCCAGTTTCAAAGCCGGCGCGCGCCATATCACTACTATCGCCGCAAGCGTCGAAATGACGACGATGGCGATCGCCCATATGATTGTGCGGAATGAATTACCGATGAGGAGTCTCATTTCCGGGATACGGGGCGTTTTAACATATGGAGAGCGGAAAATCATTATAAATAGAATGAGGGTGACAGGTACACGCCTTAACCTGTCACCCTCTTCCTGGGGGGGGCTACTCGATGTTGCTTTTGACGGTGTCCTTTTGCTCCTTTCATCAGGACAGCCGATGCCCTTCGGGCCTCGATTGAAGAGCATCGACTGCGCCTATCAGCGACAGGTCCCCCAAAGACACTGCCACTTGAAAGGACGGATGAGGCTACACAATGGATTGTTGGTCAGCCCCAATCAGAGGCGGCGTCTTTATTGAGGCCACCTCTGATTCGGAGTTGTTCGGACCAGCAATCCGACTTCAATAGTGGGAACAGTTTGAAAACTTTCGATCCTTATCCCGTAGTGTCGATCAAGGACGCCAATCGTATGTGCAAAACGGGCGCCAGATCTCCGCATTCCTACAACGCGCTGATTCTGCAAGGCCAACGCGCCTCCAACGATTTGGGCGACGGCGATTGACGTGACAATTTGTCACCGGGATAAAGGAAATGGCGTGTCATAATGTGGGACGGGCTCTAGTCTCTCCGTGAACAAGGAGGGACTAAGGTCCGTCCCACATTGTCAAAGGAGAACATCGAATGTCACAAAGAATCAATCATCAGTGGAGACTGGTCGCGCGCCCAGTAGGGATGATCAAAGAGACGGATTTTCAGTGGGCTGAAGAGCCTGTGCCCGAATTGCAGGACGGGCAGGTTCTCATCCGCAATCTCTATCTGTCGCTCGACCCGGCCAATCGCGGTTGGGTCAGGGAGGAAGGCTCGTACATGGCGCCGATTCCTCTCGGAAGCGTGATGCTGGGTGGAACGGTGGGCGTGGTTGAAGAGTCGCGCAATCCGAATTTTCAGGCAGGCGACAACGTACAGGGCTTTCTCGGCTGGCAGCAATACGCCGCCTCCGACGGCGCGGGGTTGAATAAACTTCCGAACAACCCGGCGATACCGTTGACGGCCTATCTGGGACTGTTCGGCGCCATCGGATTGACCGCCTATTTCGGATTGCTGGACATCACGGATCCGCAGTCGGGCGAAACGCTCGTCGTATCTGCCGCCGCCGGCGCTGTCGGCTCGATAGTCGGCCAGATCGGCAAGCTCAAAGGCTGCCGCGTCGTCGGCATAGCCGGAAGCGACGAGAAATGTAAATGGATCGTGGATGAACTCGGCTTCGACGCCGCGATCAATTACAAGACCGAGAATGTCCGCCAGGGATTGAAGCGGACCTGTCCAAACGGCATAGACATTTACTTCGACAACGTCGGCGGAGAAATCCTCGACGCCGTACTGGCGATGATCAACTTGCGCGCGCGGATCAGCGTCTGCGGAATGATCTCGCAATACAACGCCACGGCGCCCGTCCCCGGCCCATACAATTTGATCAACATCCTGGCCCGCCGCGCAAAAATGCAAGGCTTCATCGTTATCGATTACCTGCCTCGCGCCCAGGAAGCCATCCCCGAACTGATCAAATGGTATATGGAGGGCAAGCTTAAATACCGCGTGGACGTCGTCGAAGGATTGAAGGAAGCGCCCCGAGCGGTGAACAAACTCTTCGAGGGATCGAATCAGGGCAAGCTGGTTATCAAGCTGTGATATGAAAAAAGGGCTTGGAGTCTAATCTCAGCCGGCCGCAAGCCGGTACTCTAAACGCTGTCTCCTGACTGTTTCAGTGAAAAATGGAAGGGCGTGTGAACAATTAATGGGAAGAGGCGAACCATCTCCTCAGGCAATCAAATGATACTAGAATCGTCGAATGACAGCGTTTAGAGTACCGGCTTCAGCCGGCCGACTCATTTACCAAGATATTTCGGAAATGTACTACTACCGCAATCTCTCGCCCGAACAACAGAACGAGGTCGTAACGTATCGGCAACAGCGACGTTGCCCCTGGCATTCGCCGCCGCATTGGAATTTTGAAGGCGAAAGACAGTTCTTCATTTCCGGAGCCTGTTACGAGCACGCGCACATCATCGGCGTCAACCACGAGCGGATGACCGAATGCGAAAACGACCTGCTTGAAGTCTGCGGGAATTACGCGGGCGTCATTTACGCCTGGTGTATTCTGCCGAACCATTATCACATTTTGGTCAAAACCGACCAGATCAAAGCGCTTCGCAAAGAGATCGGCAGGTTCCATGGGCGCTGGTCATTTAAATGGAATGGCGAAGACCAGCGCCGCGGGCGACAGGTCTGGCATAATTGCTTTGACCGGGCAATCAAATCGTATCGTCATTTTTGGGCGACCGTGAATTACATCCACAACAATCCTATCCATCACTGCCACGTTGACAAATGGCAGGACTGGCCCTGGTCGAGCGCCACAGATTTTCTTGAGCGCATCGGGCGAGAAATGGCGGAAAAGATCTGGCGCGAATACCCGATTCTGGAATACGGGAAGAAATGGGACGTGGACCCGCAGAGTGAACCTAAAGAATCAATATAAGTTTGCTTCCGAAAAACCGGTGTGCTAAATCAAGGGCCGCAATCGTCATCAAAACGGGCGCCCGTTTTAACAGGCAATATCACAAATCCTCCAAGGAGCGAGCGACGTGTTAAGGCTGATCTGTCTCGTCATGTTCTCCTCGACTTTTATATTTACCTCAACTGATGACTCTTTTCGTCAAACTTTGACCAGCGTGTCGCGCAACATACATCTCGACACCTGGCAGATCACGAGCCGAGATTTCGACTTCAAATCGACCGCTCCCTGGTCGGTTCAGAAATACACGCTGCGTGGAGGTAAACAGGAAGGCGTTGATGTGATCGTCGTCAACAACGGGCGCCTGAGTTTCGTCGTCTCGCCGACGCGCGGGATGAGCGTGGCGAAGGTCGAGATGGGCGACATCCGGCTCGGCTGGGATTCGCCGGTTAAGGAGATTGTGCATCCGCAGTTCATCAATTTGCAGAGCCGCGGCGGCCTGGGTTGGCTCGAAGGCTTCAACGAATGGATGGTTCGTTGCGGGCTGGAATGGGCGGGCCATCCGGGCAAAGACAAGTTCATCAACAACACGGGCGATGACGCCGAGATGGATTTAACGCTGCACGGCAAAGTCGGAAATATTCCGGCTTCCGAAGTCGAGGTCGTGATTGACCGTTCCGCGCCGTACCGAATCCGAATTCGCGGCCGCGTCGACGAGAGGATGTTTTACGGGCCGAAGCTTGAATTGTGGACCGAGATTTCGACCGAGCCCGGATCGAACGCTTTCCGCATCGAGGACGAGATCAAAAATTACGGCGCGTACGAACAGGAGTTCCAGATCATCTATCACGCGAATTACGGGCCGCCGCTGCTCGAAGCCGGATCGCGCTTCGTAGCCGCGGCCAAAGAGGTCAGGCCGTTCAACACGCACGCGGCGAAGAGTCTGAATCAATTCGCCGAATACGCCGCGCCGACCAAAGGTTTCATCGAACAGGTTTACGGCGTCATTCCGTTCGCCGATGAAAACAATCGAGCCACCGTGATGCTGCGGAACGCGGCGGGCGACAAAGGCATAACGATGTCTTACCTGATTGATCAATTGCCCTATTTCACATTGTGGAAGAACACTACGGCGATTGAAGAAGGATATGTGACTGGATTGGAGCCGGGCACGGGTTTTCCCGCCAACCGCAGCGTCGAGCGCAAAGCCGGTCGCGTGCCGAAACTCAAACCTAACGAGACGCGCAAGTTTGCGATTGATTTTGCGATCCTGGCCGGCAAGGATCAGGTTGATCGGTCGGGCGCGGTCATCGCAGGCTTTAAAAGCGGCCGTCAGACGCTGTTCAATCCGCAGCCGATCAGGCCTGAATAGTAGGATTGAACGCAGATGGGTTTTTACGCGAAATATATCTTCCCTCGTATTCTCGATTGGAGCGTGGGCGCGCCCGAATTCGGCGATTACCGCCGCAGGGCGTTGGTGCCGGCGCGCGGCGAGACGCTTGAGATCGGCTTCGGCACTGGGTTGAATCTGCCTTACTACCCCGAAGCGGTAACGAAACTGACCGCGATCGATTCGGAGAATATGTTGGAAGACCGGGTCGAAAAACGCGTCGCCGCCTGCCCGTTCCCCGTGACCAGAATGCGGCTCGATGCGCAAGGGCGATTGCCGTTCGAAGACCGCAGGTTCGATACGGTCGTAACTACGCTGACTTTGTGTTCCATTCCTGACACCGCCGCGGCCCTGGCCGAAATTCGCCGCGTCCTGAAACCAGAAGGCCGGTTCGTATTCTTCGAGCACGGGCGCAGCGACGATCCGAAGGTCGCGCGGCGCCAGGACCGCTTCAATCCGATTCAGAAAATCATCGGCGCGGGATGCAATATGAATCGCAAGATCGACGATCTGATCGGAAACGCCGGTTTTGAAATCACCACGCTCGATCGTTTCCTATTGCCGAACGCGCCACGGATTCTGGCCGAGATGTATCGCGGCGTGGCCAAACCATAGCATCGAGGATGGAGGATCGAAGATGGAAGGTCGCGCCGTCATATGTGTGGCGGTCCTCGATCCTCCATCCTCGATCCTCCATCTTCGATCCTCCATCCTCGACCCTCAACGGAGAAGATTATGCGCAAACTGATTCTGGCGATTGTCACGGCGGTCTTCATCGGCGGCCTTGCGCTTTTCGCCCTCAACCGCACTTCGCACGCCCCAGAAAAAAATTCGAATCCGCCCGCCAGCCCGTCAGTCAATGATCAAAGTAGGATCGACGAATCGAAGATCGTCGACCTGACCTACAGTTTCGACGAGAAGACCGTTTACTGGCCGACGGCGAAGCCGTTTCAATGGGAGAAAGAATCATGGGGGCGGTCTACGGGCGGTTACTGGTACACCGCGGCCAGATACGCCGCGAGCGAACACGGCGGCACGCACCTGGACGCGCCGATACATTTCGGCGAGGGTAGGCTGGCCGCCGACGAGATTCCGGTTTCGCGCCTCGTAGCGCCGGCCATCGTGATCGACATTTCCGAGGCCGCCGCGAAGAACGCCGATTATCTTCTGACCGTTGACGACATCGCGTCCTGGGAGAAGGCGAACGGGCAGATACCCGACAATTCGATCGCGCTAGTCCGGTCGGGCTGGGGAAAGTTCTGGCCGGATAGGAAGCGGTATTTGGGTACGGACGCGCCCGGCGACACAGCCAACCTGCATTTCCCCGGCCTCTCGCGCGAAGCCGCCGAATTTCTGGCGAAGCGGAGAAAGATAGACGGCGTGGGCATTGACACGGCGAGCATCGATCACGGCCCCTCGAAAGATTTCATCGCGCACCAGATTTTGAACGGCGCGAACATTTACGCCCTGGAAAACGTCGCGAACCTCGACAGCCTGCCGGCGAAAGGCGCGACGCTCGTCGCATTGCCTATGAAGATCAAAGGCGGGACGGGAGGGCCTGCGCGAATCATCGCGATCCGGCCTTGAAACCTGGGTACGCGCCGCTTCCAGCGAGCAGTCTCGGCGGAAGACCGGTTGATTGGAATCAATCGCCCCTGCGCTAGAGGTGACGCGTACCAGGTCTAGTTCTTATCAAGACGTCTACCGCCGAGACTGCGCGCTGGAAGCGGCGCGTACCCAGGGCCAATCCCACCGAACAGCAAAACCTCGGCAAGCGCCTGACAGACAGTCCCTAAATCAAAAAGCCGTAGACATTCTACGGCCATTGGTGTAGATTGCCTACAGCTTGAGATTCAAGGAGGAAACCGCAGATGAAAGCGCGATACCAGAACCGGATCGAGTTGCTGCAGGGGACGCTGGACATGCTCATCCTGCAGACGCTGCAATGGGGGCCACAGCACGGCTACAACATCAGCCAGGCGATCCGAACCAATTCCAACGAAACGCTGCAAGTAGACACCGGCTCGCTCTATCCGGCGCTGCACCGGCTGGAGAGGCAAAAGTGGATCAGTTCTGATTGGAAGGTCTCCGAGAACAATCAGCGGGTCAAGGTCTATCGCCTGACCGCCGCGGGGAAAAAGCATTTGGCCGCCGAACGATCGCGCTGGGAACGACTCACGGAAGCCGTCGAGGGCGTCCTGAACCCGGCGAGGAAGGAGAGTGAGGCATGAAGTTCCCACCTTGGCGGCGACGCGAAGAAGAACTGGAAGAAGAGATCCAAAGCCATTTGCGAATGGCGATCCGCGACCGTATGCAACGGGGCGAAAGCGCGAAAGACGCCGAATCGGGGGCGCGACGGGAGTTCGGCAATGTCGGATTGATCAAAGAGACCGCGCGCGGGATGTGGGGATTCGGCGCGCTTGAAACATTCTGGCAAGACCTGCGCTACGGCGCGCGAATGTTATTGAAACAGCCCGGCTTCACCTTGATGGCCATACTCACTCTCAGTTTAGGCATCGGCGCGAATACCGCGATCTTCAGTTTCGTCAACGGTGTTCTACTGCGCCCTCAGGTCGTCGCGGAGCCCGAACAACTGTTGCGGATCTTCAAGCGCCAGGGCAACTTCTTCTCTTTTCCGAACTATCGCGATCTGGCGGAGGGGACACAGTCCTTCGCCACGCTGGCCGCGCACTGCTCCGGCAGTTTGAATCTGGGCCAGGGAGATTCGATTGAAAGGGTTTACGGAGAGTTTGTGACCGGCAATTTTTTTCCGGCGCTGGGAATTCCCGCAGCGCTTGGGCGCACCTTTGGGACGGAAACGGATGATGGGTCCGGCGCGCATCCAGTGGCCGTTATGAGCCACGGATATTGGAAGCGCCGCTTCGGAGGCGATGCCCGGATAGTGGGCCAGACGATCACGCTGAATGCGCATCAGTTCACTGTGATCGGAATCATGCCCGAAGGATTCCGCGGCACGTGGCCTTTCGGTGTCGCGCCTGAATTGTGGGCGCCGTTGATGCAGCCGCAACTCCGTCCGGGAGCGGATTTCTTCAGTGATCGCAACGCAGAGTCTGTGAACGTGTTCGGCAAGCTGAAGCCAGGAGCCAGCCCGGCGCAGGCGCAGGCCGAGGTCAGCCTGGTTACGAAGCGACTGGCGGAAACTTATCCCGCTCTGGATCCCGATGTGAATCGCAACCTGGAAGGCTCCAGGGTTTATCCGCTGGACCATCTTCCCGATTTCGCAACGCGGGCCATTCAGGTCTTCCTGGGATTGATCACCGTAATCGGCGGACTGGTGTTGCTGCTTGTTTGCGTCAATGTCGCCAATCTGCTGCTTTCGCGCGCCGCGCTGCGACAGCAGGAAGTGGCTATTCGACTGGCGCTCGGCGCCAGTCGAAGACGCCTGATCCGTCAACTCCTCACGGAAAGCTTACTGCTGGCGCTCGCGGGCGGGGCCGCGGGCTGCCTGTTGGCGTTCTGGCTGACTTCCCTGCTGCGATCCTTCCGCTCGCCTACGGATGTCTCAATTGAACTCAACGTGGCTCTGGACTCACGCGCGCTGGGTTTTACGCTGGCCGTCTCTATATTCTCGGGCGTGCTGTTCGGACTGGCGCCTGCGTGGCATGCCACTAAACTCAATCTCGTCCCAATGTTGAAGGACGACCGGCGCGGCGCCAGCGGAAAAACGGCGAGGTTCAGCTTTCGCAATTTGCTGGTGATCGCTCAGGTCGCGGTGTCGCTGATCCTGTTGATCTGCGCCGGGCTATTCACGCGCAGCCTGCAAAATGTCCACAACGTTGATCCCGGCTTTGAAACCGACCGTATCCTGACCGTCACATTGGACCTGGGAGCGGCCAGATATGATAAAACGCGCGGCCGCCTTTTTTACCAGCAATTGCTCGATCGATTCGAGCATGCGCCGGGCGTGCAGCGGGTGAGTCTGGCCGAGTTCACCCCATTGAAATCGGAGATGGTTCGCGCCTCCAGGGTCGCGGTCGAAGGGAATGACGCGCCGGGCAGCGATTTTCCGGTGTTTATGTTCAACACAGTGGGGCCGCATTACTTTGAAACGATGGGCATTCCGCTTATAGCTGGGCGGGAATTCACCAGTCAGGACGGCGAAGGAGCTCCGCTCGCCGTCATTGTCAATGAAACAATGGCGCGACGATTCTGGCCGGGAGCGCAGTCCGCGCTGGGGCGACGACTGCGTCTTATGGAAAAAGAGAATGAACTCAGCACTTACTACGAGGTTGTCGGCGTCGTCAAAGACAGTAAATATCGTTCGCTCGGCGAAGAGACGCGGACGTACTTCTACGTGTCTGCTCAGCAAAACTACCGCCAGCAGATGGCGCTGCATTTGCGCACAGTCGGAGAGCCGAGCCTCCTGCGAAGCGCTGTGCGCGACAGCGTCCTGGCGCTGGATAAAAGCTTACTGGTTGAAGTCGCCACGATGCGCGAAAACCTGACGACGGCGTTTTTCCTTCCACGCGTAGCGGCGACAGTGTTGGTGATAGTCGGTCTATTCGGTCTGAGCCTGGCCGTCGTGGGAATCTACGGCGTGATCTCTTACGCCGTGTCGCAGCGGACGGGCGAAATCGGCCTGCGGATGGCGCTGGGCGCCGAATCGCGCGACATCTTGCGACTGGTGATCGGGCAGGGGCTGAAACTGACGCTGATCGGCGTCGTCGTGGGAGCCACACTCGCGCTGGCGCTATCACGCTTGCTGTCACGCCTGTTGATCGGCGTGAGCGCGGCGGATCCGGTGACGTTTCTCACGGTTCCATTGTTACTGACAGCAGTCGCGGTGTTTGCCTGCTGGATTCCGGCGCGGCGCGCGACGAAGGTCGATCCGATGATTGCGCTGCGCCGTGAATAGTCGGCGCCAAAAGTAAATTCAAAAGATGGGAAAAGGCGAAATTTTCACAAGAATAACCGTCTGGCTGGCGCTCGCCGGGTACGTGATTGGGGCGTCGGTTTACTTGCTTTCTCGCGGGAGGAGAAGTTGGGATGTGGTGGCCCGAGCGGCATGGACTGCGGGGGTCGTCAGTCTTATCGTTCACGTAGCATGCGCTTACCACTTCTATCACAACTGGAGCCAGGCGGCGGCTTACCGCGAAACTGCCCGCCAGACAGCCGAAGTAACCGGGCTTAATTGGGGCGGCGGGCTGTTCATCAACTACGCGCTGATCATAGGCTGGGTCGTAGACGTCGCCTTGTGGCGACTGCAAGGCCTGG
>DATEMG010000416.1:0-7195 GCA_035275805.1 Blastocatellia bacterium | reverse complement strand
CTCCATGAGGGCGGACTGGCTGATCGCCAACTCGCGTGAGGCCCGCCACAGATCCGGCGGCAGCTTGTAAATGAACAGCGCTCCGAACAGCAACAGCAGAAGCATATCTAACTGGGTCACTTGACCGGACCGCATGAACCGCCGCCAATAGGCCTTCCACTGATATTTGAGGATCAGCCTTACCCCAGCCACGACATCTCCTCCACCGCCGGACGGCCCGCAAACTGGAAATAGACGTCTTCGAGCGTCCGGCCCGATCTGACGGTCTCTTCGACCGTTTGCTGGCAGACGATCTCACCGTCAATGATGATGGCGTATTGGCCGACGAGTCGCTCCACGACTTCGAGAATGTGAGAGGTCAGAAAGACCGTGGCGCCTTTCTGCGCGAGAAACAGCAATAGGTCTTTGATGTTACGTGACGATCCCGGGTCAATACCCTCGAACGGCTCGTCCAGGAACAGTACGCGCGGGTTATGCAACAACGCCATGGCCAGCGCGCATTTCTTACGCATGCCGAATGAAGCTTGCTCGATGTAAGTCCCGCGATCCTGCCACAAGTCCAGATGCCGGAGTAGCTGCGCCGCCCGCGATTCAGTCTCTTCAGGCTTCAGCCCGTAAAGCGGCCCGCTCATCTCCAGATGCTCCCATATCGTCAGCGCGCGAAACAGCGCGTCGTCTTCGGTCAAGACGCCGATCTTGCGTTTGAGCGCGACGTTCTCGACGGCCACAGGCTCGCCGGCGATCAGCGCGTCTCCCTCAGTCGGCGTAAGCAAGCCGGTCAGCAACTTCACTGTGGTTGATTTGCCGGAACCGTTCGGACCCAGAAAGCCGAAGATCGTCCCGCGCGGCACGCGGAGATTCAGATTGCGCACTGCGGTGAATAAACCGAACGCCTTGGTCAACCCGCGCGCTTCAATGTCCCAAGTTTCCACCATTTTTGATTCCTTATTCGTTTTATGATCGTCGCTTCAGCGCCGGCATTGCACGACGAAGAATAACAGACTGGTCCTCGTCAATTAAACGGACATCTTCTACTGCAGCGAAGCTCAGATACAGTATGCTGATCGCCAACCACAAGTTCGCGCGCCGGGATAAAAGCGCCCGGCTCTCTTCCCCCTTCTTTCTTTTCTCTTTCACGATCTATGAACAATGACGAAGCGCTGCCTGCGCAATTCTCTTCTATTTTTCTGTCCTACATTTTTCTGTTGAATGATCAGGCCAACAGAAAAATTTAGGACAGAAAAATGTCAGATAATTATGTTTATGGACCACGTGAGCGCGGTACTGTGCCGAGCTTGATTGTTCTTATGAATCCAACTCAAAACTGGGGTTAAATGAATGGCGCAGTCAGCTATTGTCAGCCAAATCTTGCGCTGTCAGCCAAATCTTGCGTCTCGTTTCGAACTCTACATCGACAACTCTCCTATTTCCCTCCTTACCGTCGGCGGCATCCAGGCGGTATGCCGATTGCCGTTCGCAAGTTCGTTCGCCGGACTTCGACCGGCGCCGCAGCGTGTGGGAATCAAAACGCCCAGCGCCTTGCCCCTATCTTTTCTCTCTCTAGCTCTATGAACAATGACGCATTGCCGCCTGCGCGATAATTCGCAGGAAATAGTTATATCTAAAGGAGGACGCGATGAAGAAGTTCAATCGTTACGCCGCATTCTCGCTGATGGCGGTCCTGGTGGCCGCTGTTGTGATGTTCGGGTGTGTCCGGCCGAATGATTCCGTGAGCCGGGCGACGCCCATCACCCCGGCCGAGCGGCCCGCGTTACAATGGTCCCAAATGTCAGGCCCGGAAGTCGCCGCCGTCAGCGCTCTGTTTAGCAACGGCTCCGATCTCTTCGCGGGGACGCGCGCCGGGGTCGTGTTTCGCGCGGTCAATCAAGGAGAAGGCTGGACGTCGATCAATGCGGGCTTACCCGGGCAAAGCGTTCAATCGCTCGCAGCCGTCGGGCCGAAGCTTTTCGCGGGGACTGACGGCGGCGGCGTCTTCCGTCTGATCAATCAGGGGGAGAATCAAGGGGAAAGATGGATTGCAGCCAATTCCGGCTTAACGAATCTGTTCGTTACCGCGCTCGCCGTAAGCGGGACGGATATATTTGCGGGGACGCGGGGCGGCGTCTTTCGCTCGCTCGATCAGGGAGAGAGCTGGACGGCCGTCAACATAGGCCTGCCGTCGAATGCGAGCATTTTTTCCCTCGCCGCTGTCGGAACGAACATATATGCGGGACTGCCTTTCCTCGGCGGCGGCGGCAGCGGCGTCTTTCGTTCGATCGACCGGGGAGAGAACTGGACTGTCATCAATACGGGATTGTCCAATGTAGGGGCTAGTAAAATCGCCGCCGCCGGGACAGGCATCTTTGCCGTGACAGACGGCGGGGTCATACGCTCGCTCGATCAGGGAGAGAGCTGGACGGTCGTCAACACAGGACTGCCGCCGAACATACGCATTAGTTCATTCGCCGTGATCGGGGAGAGCATTTTCGCAGGGGTAAATAGTCCATTTATTAGCAATGGCGGGGTCATACGCTCGCTCGATCAGGGAGAGAGCTGGACACCGGTCAATACAGGCTTACCCGATCTGGGAGTTCAAGACCTCGCCGTAGTTGGGACAAGCCTCTTTGCGGGGACACTTAGCGGCGCCTTTCGCACGACCAACCAGGGGAAGATCTGGGACGCAGTCAATACGGGCCTGACCGGCGGAATTGTTCTGAGCCTCGCCACTGTCGGACCGTTCCTTTTTGCGGGATTATCCAGCGAATCCAATGGCGGCGTCTTTCGCTTTGACAGCCGCGAAAAGATTTGGGCGGCGGTCAATGCGGGCCTGCCACCGAGGGCGGGGATTCTTTCCCTCGCCGCAGTTGGGACAAACATCTTTGCCGGGCCGGGCGGCCCCTTAGTCGGCGGCAATGGCGCTTTTCGTTCGACGAACCAGGGAGAGAGTTGGACGGCGGTCAATTTGGGGCTGCCGGCGAATGCGCGCGTTACCGCGTTTGCCGTGAGTGGGGCGAATCTATTTGCGGCGATATCCAGCTTCACTAATGGCGGCGTCTTTCGCTCGACGAACCAGGGAGGGAGTTGGACGGCGGTCAATACAGGTTTGCCGGCGAATTTGACCGTTTCTTCGCTCGCCGCCGTTGGGACGAATCTCTTTACGGCGCCGTCTAATGTTGTTAGCGGTTCCGGCGCCCTCGTCTTTCGCTCAAGCAATCAGGGGGAGAGCTGGACGGCGGTTAATAGCGGCTTGCCGCCGAACGACCGTGTTTCTTCATTCGGCGCCCTTGGGCCGAACATATTTGCCGGGACGTTTAACAGCGGCGTTTTCCGCTCGGCCGATCAGGGAGAGAGCTGGACGGCGGTTAATACCGGCTTGCCGCTGAACGCCAGTATTTCTTCCATCGCCGCCGTTGGGCCGAACCTCTTTGCGGCGACTTTTAACAGCGGCGTCTTTCATTCAACCGATCAAGGGGGGAGCTGGACGGCGATCAATGTGGGCCTGACAGATCTGAGAGTTCGAACGTTCGCCGTCCTCGAAGGTAGACTTTTTGCCGGGACGCTCGGCAGCGGAGTATTCGTCACTGATGTTACGCAGTGACAAAATTTCCGGCTCATTCTAATTGACGCTTGGCGAGGTTGATCGTTGTGATGCTGCTGGCTTATTATCTGCCCGCGCGACAGGCGACAAAATTGAATTCGATGATCGCTCTTCGGTATTGGTGAAGGGCGCGGTTAGCGATTGTCAGCCCAATTTTGCGCTGTCAGCCAAATCTTGCGCCCCATTTCGACTGTTACCACAACAACCCTCGGGTTTTTTCGTTTTGAGGCCTGTTGCCAGGCATTATACCGATTGCTGTGCTCGCATCGCCGTTAGAACGCTGGCGAGCGTCGCTCCCTCTCTTTTCTCTTTCGCGTTCTATAAACAACAACACAGCGTTGTTTGCGTGATCACTCACAATAACAAGGGCGCAATGCTGTTTGCTCCCTCACTCATAGGAACGTTGTATCCATTTCCTTAAACACGCCCCCAATCCGGAGTCGGGACTCAATCCCCCACCGGACTCGGGTTCGCACTAGGAGGTTAAGTAATGAAACGATATTTGAGATTTTCCCCCGTAATATTAGCCGCCCTGGCTTTGGCGGTCGGCGGTTCAACCTATATCTTACGTCAAGCCAGCGCGCAGGTGGGCGGCGCGCAGAAGGGCAGCCCGAAAAATGATGGCCCGAAGGGTGGGGCCCCGACGTTGAGCGTCGAAGCGCAGGAGCAGATCAGCGCCCTGCTCGCAGAAAAATATGCGCGCACGCCGGAGGAGAGCAAGATCAGCTTTCATCTCCTCAATGCGATGAAGGCGCAGCGCGGCCAGGCTATGACTCGGAACGGCAAAGTCAGGGTATTGAATTCGGCAATGCCCATGGCCCAACCTGATCAGGATGGTCAGGTGGAGGTTAATATCAAAGGTGAGGTCAGCAAACAGTTGGCCATGACTATCGAGAAGCTTCAGGGAAAGGTCATAAACGCTTCGGTAACGGCCGGGGTGATTCGCGCTCTCGTACCGCTCGGTTCGTTGGTGGAGCTGGCGGGCAACCCGGCTGTCAGGTCCATCAGACCGGCCAAAATGCAGGCGGCGACGCGCCGTCAATTGACAGGCTCGACTGGAACGGCGACGCCTCGCGGAATGAGCGGCGTACGCCCTAATTTCAATCAACGCGCGATGAACGTTCGCGCAAACCTTACAGCGGCGCTTGCGAAGGCCGGAGTCGCTGCGAAAGCGCAAGACCAGACGACCAACACCGGGAGCGTCACTTCACAGGGTGATACGGCTCACAACGCGGCGGCGGCCCGCAATTTCTTCGGCGTCAACGGCACGGGTGTCAAGATCGGCGTTCTCTCAGACAGCGTCGACTTCCTGGCGCAATCGATAGCCTCCGGCAACTTGCCTGCGGACCTGACGGTATTGCCGGGACAGAGCGGCGTACCCGGTTCCGGCGAAGGGACGGCGATGCTCGAGATCGTCCACGACGTGGCGCCTGGCGCGAAGCTCTTCTTCGCCACCGCCTTCACCAGCATTGAGAGTTTCGCCGATAACATCCGCGCGCTGCGCGCAGCGGGTTGCGACATTATCGTCGATGACATCATCTACTTCGTCGAGTCGCCGTTCCATGACGACATCGTTTCGACCGCTGTAAATGATGTGACCGCGAGCGGCGCGCTTTATTTCTCGTCGGCCGGAAACGAAGGCAACCTCAACGACGGGACGTCAGGAACCTGGGAGGGCGACTTCAAAAATTCCCGCGTCACACTCCCCGGGCTCACCGGCGGCACGCTGCACGATTTCGGCGACGGGGTGATCTCGAACTTCGTTGAGATCGGCGGATTTGTGACCACGCTGCACTGGTCCGATCCGCTCGGCGCGTCGGGCAACGACTACGACTTTTTCATCTTGAACAACCAACTGACCGCGGTGATAGACGCCTCGATCGAAATCCAAGACGGCGACGATGATCCGTTCGAAATAACCTTCGGGGCGCCCGGAGGCTCGCGCATTCTCATTTTCAAAGCGGATAGCGCGGCTCGGCGAGCCATACATCTGAACAATTTCCGTGGCGAGTTGGGGCTCGCGACTACCGGCACGATTCGCGGCCACGCCGCCGCTGCCGACGCCTTCGCCGTCGCGGCGGTTAACGCCGCGCTCGCGGGTGGCGGATCGTTTACCGGCGGTCCGACCAATCCCGTCGAGCTCTTCAGCGCCGACGGCAACCGCCGCATATTTTATAAATCCAACGGCTCGCCTATCACGCCGGGCAAGCTGTTATTCAGCAACAATGGAGGCGAGGTCCGCAAGAAACCCGAAGTGAGCGCGGCCGACGGGACCGCGACCAGCGTGCCTGGGTTCGGGACCTTCTTCGGCACTTCGGCCGCCGCGCCGCACGCCGCCGCCATCGCCGCGCTGGTCAAATCCGCCAAACCCAGGCTGGCGCCGAACAGGATTAAACGGGCGCTGACCAGATCGGCCCTCGACATCGAAGCGGTCGGCGTTGATCGCGACTCAGGAGCCGGCATCGTGGACGCGTTCGGCGCGCTGCTGGATGTCGGCGCTGCGCCATCGCCGTCCGTGGTGATCGGAGCCGCGACGACGACGGCTGTCGGCGGTGACGGCGACGCCTTCATCGAACCGGGCGAGGGAGGCCGGATCACAGTCGCGTTGACAAACGTCGGTGGCGCGACTGCGCTCGGCGTTAGCGCGACGCTCTCGACCTCGACTCCCGGGGTTACAATCACATCCGCGACGTCGAGCTATCCGAACATAGGCTCCAACGGCCAGAGCGCGAACAATGTAACTCCGTTCGCTTTCACTCTCGCCAACACTGCGACCTGTGGAGCGGTGATCAACTTCACCCTGACCGTCAACGTCTCGAACAGCAACGATGGGCCGCAGACGTCCACCTTCAGTATTCAGACGGGACAGCCGAACATTACCGTCGCCAGTTACACCGGGCCGCCGGTGTTTGTTGACCCCAATACCGCCTCGACCGTCACTATCCCGCTTGTGGTTAGCGGCCTTTCGGGGCCTGTCGGCGACCTCAATTTCAGCTTTGACGGCAGTAGCTGCACGAGCGCCACTGGCGCGACGACAGTCGGCTTCGACCACAGCTGGGTTGGTGATCTTAGAATCACGCTGACCTCGCCGTCGGGGACCACCGTCACGCTGATGGACCAGCCGGGCGGCCCTTTAAACAGTGGCAACAACTTCTGCAACACCGTGCTTGACGATGGCGCCACTGCATTGATCCAGGCCATCACGCCAGCCGGCGCGCCCTGGACGGGATCGTTCAAACCGGCCAGTCCGCTCTCGGCGTTCGCCGGACAGAACGGGAACGGGACGTGGACATTGACTGTTTCCGACCTGGTTCCGCTCGACGGCGGCAACGTGCGCGCGTTCTCGTTGTCATTTACATCCTTCGTCTGCAGCAGCTCGCTGGCTTCCGCAGCAGTAGGTAAGTAGGTACATAGGGGACAAGTAGACAAAGCGAAGGGGGACAGGGAGATTTTCTTCTCCTTGTCCCCCTTTCGCTTTGTCTACTTGTCTCTCCCTTTTTCTGTCCTACGTTCTTTGTGTCCGGTTTTCATGCTTTGCAATTGCATGTACGGGAATGCTGACTGGATCAGTACCGCGAGCGGTAGCGAGCGGGCTTC
>DATEMG010000415.1:0-3412 GCA_035275805.1 Blastocatellia bacterium | reverse complement strand
GAGGCGATTCACCCCGGATACGGCTTTCTCTCGGAGCGCGAATGGTTCGCCCGCGCCGTTCGCGAGGCCGGAATCAAATTCATCGGCCCTTCCCCGGAATCAATCGAATTGATGGGAGAGAAGACCAACGCCCGCGTGGCGGCCGTCAAGGCGGGCGCGCCGATCGTCCCCGGCTCGACCGAACCGATGGCCGATGAGATGACGGCCGGAAAATTCGCCGCCGAGATCGGCTATCCGGTGATGCTCAAAGCTTCGGCGGGCGGTGGCGGAAAAGGCATGCGTGTCGTTCGTTCGGGCGGTGAGATGGGCGCGGCTTTCTCCATGGCCTCCGCCGAAGCCCAGTCCGCCTTCGGCGACCCTTCGGTCTATATCGAGAAATTCATCGAACGCCCGCGTCACATAGAGATTCAGATCCTGGGCGACGAATACGGCAATGTCATCCACCTCGGCGAACGCGAATGCTCCGTACAACGCCGCCATCAGAAGGTGATCGAAGAATGCCCGGCTAGTTTCAATGACCCCGACCTGCGCGAGCGAATGGGCGAGGCGGCGGTAAAGATCGCCCGCGCCGCCAAATATCACAGCGCCGGCACCATCGAATTCCTTGTAGACGCGCATAAAAACTTCTATTTCCTGGAGATGAACACGCGATTGCAGGTCGAACACCCGGTGACCGAGGCGGTCACCGGCGTAGACATCGCGCGGGAGCAGATTCGAATTGCCGCAGGCGCCACGCTGACGATCAAACAGAAGGACGTGCGGTGGGAAGGCTCGGCCATCGAATGCCGCGTCTACGCCGAGGACCCCGATCAAAATTTCCTGCCGTCGCCCGGCAGAATCACGCGGTTGAGAGTTCCTTCCGGCCCCGGCGTGCGCGACGATAGCGGCGTTTACGAAGGATGGGAGGTCCCGATCTTTTACGACCCAATGATCTCGAAGCTCGTCGCCTGGGGCGCGACGCGCGAAGAGGCCATTGCGCGAATGAAGCGCGCGCTCGGCGAATATCACGTCGGCGGCATCCGCACCACGATCCCTTTCTTCATCTCGGTTCTCGACGACGGGGAATTCGCGCGGGGCGAGATTGATACCGACTACATCGCCAGATTTCTCGAAAGACGAAAAGCCGGGGACGCGACGCAAAATGGCGGCGGCGACGCGCGCCTGGCCGCCGCCATCGTCGCCGCCATCAATTTCACGAAACAATCGAAGGCGAAACCATCCGCCGCGCCCGCCGAACGCGCGAGCAAGTGGAAATTGGCTGGGAGAATCGCGTCACTGAACAGTCGCAGAAGATGAAAAGATCGGGAGTAGGGAGTGGGGAGTGGGGAATGGGGAGTTATTTCCCACGCCCACTCCCCCTCTCCCCATTCCCGATCTTTTTCGAAGGAGAACGCAATGCGCCCCCTGCTTTTGACCATTACTTTTTGTCTCTTACTTACGTCCACCGCTTCCGCGCAGCAGCCGACCGCTACTCCGGATTCGCAACAGGCCTCCGCGCAAACGTCCACCGCCCCGGTACCGGTTCCCGAACCGAGCGAGAAGGCGGTGTCGTATTACCGCAGCGGCATCTTCTTGTGGATCGTGAACGTCGTCTGGGGGTTGCTGATTGCCGCGCTGTTCCTGTTCACCGGCTTCTCCGCGCGCATTCGCGATTGGGCGAAGCGCATCGGCAAGTGGTGGTTCTTGATCATCGGCGTCTACTTCGCCATCTTCTCGATCGTCAACTTCGCGATCGATTTTCCGCTGAGCTACTACCAGGGCTATGCGCGCCAGCATGCTTACGGCCTGTCGAACCAGACGCTCGGCAAATGGTTCGGCGATCAACTCAAAGGGTTGCTGATCGGGATCGTCGTCGGATTTCCGCTCCTGTGGGTTCTTTATCTGCTGCTCAAAAAGAGTCCGCGCCGGTGGTGGCTTTACACAGGGCTGCTGGCCATTCCCTTCCTCATTCTTGCGATCCTGGTCTATCCGGTCTGGATCGATCCGCTCTTCAATAAATTCGGGCCGATGAATAACAAGGAGCTTGAGGCGAAGATTCTGGTGTTGGCCGAGAGAGCCGGCATCGAAGGCAGTCGCGTCTATGAAGTCGCGAAGAGCGAAGATACAAAAACCCTCAACGCCTACGTCACCGGCTTCGGCCCCACAAAGCGCATAGTCCTGTGGGACACGACCATCGCGAAACTCGACGAAGACGAACTACTCTTCGTGATGGGGCACGAGATGGGACATTACGTCCTGGGGCACGTCTGGAAATCGATTCTCTTTTTTTCGCTTTTGATTATCGTCACGCTCTACGCGATTCACCGGACCGCCGGATGGCTGATTGACAAATTCCATCGACGCTTCGGATTCACGGAACTGTCGGACGTGGCGTCATTGCCGCTGATCATCCTGCTCTTCAGCGCCTATTTCTTGATCGTCACGCCCGTCGCCCTGGCCTTCTCGCGCCAAAATGAACACGAGTCTGACCGCTTCGGCCTCGAGATCACACAAAACAACCGCGCGGCGGCGACGGCCTTCGTCAAATTGCAGCAGGAGAACCTGGCAGTTCCGCGCCCGCACATCCTGGTCAAATTGTGGCAGGCGAGCCATCCGACGCTCGGCGAGCGCATAGACTTCTGCAACGAATACCGCCCCTGGCAGAGAGGCGAGGCGCTGCGGTACGGCGAGCTGTTCAAATGAAAATCGAACTCGAAATTGATGGTCAAATGATCGAGGGGGAATTTACCCTGTCCGGCGGCGCGGCCCAATTGAGTTTCGGCGGCGCGACGCGTGAAGCGAAGGTCAGCGAGCCTGAGCCTGGAATGTTCATAGTCATAATCAACGACCGCGTCTACCGCTGCGCCCTGGAAGTGTCGCCTGGCGGCGCCGTCGAAGTGATCGTCAACGGCGAACGAATTCCCGTCGCCGCGCGCGATAAAAAACATCTGCGCGGGCAGACGGGAGCCGCGGCGGCAAGCGGACAGGTCAAACTCCTTGCGCCGATGCCCGGCAAAGTCGTACGCGTGTTGCTCAACGCCGGAGACGAAGTGGCCGCGCGCCAGGGAGTGCTGGTCATCGAAGCGATGAAGATGCAAAACGAAGTGCAATCCCCGAAGGCTGGCAAGGTCAACGAGATCAAAGTCTCCGAGGGGCAGACGGTAAACGCGGGAGAGGTTATGGCCGTTATTGAGTAATTCGCTCTCGTCCTGCTGAGATAAACCGGGCTTTCGCCCGGCAAGCTGTCATTTTTATCGCGAGGCTGATGGCGTGAGGAAATTGGCTGAGGACTTAAATACCCGTTGAAACGCGATACGTTGGGCGGGAGCGATAGATCATCCCTTGCGGGCCTGATCATTCTGGTGTCTGTGCAAGCTGAGTTTGAAACACCCACTCCGCGCCCGCGAGCTGTCCGGACGCCGAGTGGCCGAAG
>DATEMG010000414.1:0-8916 GCA_035275805.1 Blastocatellia bacterium | reverse complement strand
TGACCGAATCCGAACCGAACGATTCGGTGCTGATGTTTGGCACGACGCCGGGCAACAGGCCAACGAAGCCGATGAAGTTGCGGGTGATCGTCGGCAATTCGATCAACGTCCGCTGATTTATGTGGCCGCCGATCTCTTTCGAAGTCGTGGCGATGATCGGCGCCTCGGCCGTGACATTGACGGTTTCATTCACCCCGCCTGCCTGCAGGGCAATTTTCAACTCGAGCGTTTGACCTACCGCGAGCTGGACGTTATCTTGCGTGGCTTTTTTGAAGCCCTGCGCTTCGATTGTGATGCGGTATGAGCCTGGAATGAGCGATGTGAAGACGTATTCACCGTTGCTGTTGGTTGACATCGAGCGCCGGTTGAGTCCGGTCGCCTGATTCGCGACCGAGATCGTAGCGCCGGGTATCACAGAGCCGCCCTGATCCACGATCATGCCACGCATGGTTGATGTGCCCTCTTGAGCGTAGATTGACGCCGCGGCGATAACGCAAAACAGCATCGGCTTGAGAACGAGCCGATAAAGCAGATTTTTTTTCAGCATCTTAGCCTCCGTTGTTGGATGGTCGATTGTAGTTGTTAACGTCAACAGGAAAGAAGATTGCTTCCTAGTACAAATGCATGTGGGTAGAAAAGTCGCAATTGATATGCCAGGCTAGGCAGCGCTGCATTGAAAAGAGTTACGGGCCATCTTTGTCCGATTGTCCCATTCGATATTCAGATTTTTGGATATCTTTTGAATTCTCGTAGTTGGAATTGGGTGGTATAGGGCCGACGGGGGCGCATTCGCGATGATTCCGAAATGACGTTTGCTCTGAATATGCGTCGCCGTGGTTCCAGCAGAAGCCGCGGTAAATGTGGGGTTCGAAGTCTCTCCCTGCTCAGCTAACAATCTGCGCTCAGCCATCATCGGTCCTCACATCTTTGTTATGACCTTTGTCACATCGGGCCTGTGAGCAGTTTCGTACCCGCTCGGCGAGAACTCGGCTAAATTCTCCGCGTGACGACGTGGAAGAGATGGATTGGAGACAGGGAAGACAATGAAATGACGTTGCCCTAAACCTCGGCCTAGGCCTCCCCCACCCCAGCGCCAGCGCTTGTGTCCGCGTAGCGGCGCAGGCGCTGGCGTTAGGGAAAAAACAACCCTTCCTTATTCTGCATTTTACGTTCAGCGCTCATTGTAGGTCACGCCTTATATCAGTTTTCAAATGTATGAAGACAGTTAGCCACAGCAGCGCGCCGCAGAACAAAGAGTATTCCTTATGTTCTGCGGTGTTCTGCTGTGCGCTGCTGTGGCTATTCATCCATATAAAAACCGCTGTAGCTGTGACCTTTGTAACATTCCGCTTGTAATCTTTTTGATAATCACTCGTCGTGAAATCCGCTATCTTGCTCGTGTGAAGACGGCTCAGCCTCCAGCAGCTAAGCGCAGGGGGCGGCAGTGGCTGCGCGCTTGAGAACAGTGGGAGTGATCGTGCGCGTTTCGTCAATGCCGCCTCCTGCGCCGTAGGGTTCGCCACCCGGTATGCGTGTCTGAAACCTCGGCCATAATGGGATGACTTTTCCTCGGCCTTGATCAAAGGATCTGAAAGTACGACATGAGAAATAAGATTTTGAAACTGGACAGGCTCAGTGCTGAACTGAAAAGACGATTCAGCATTGAGCCTCCCGCGGTTCAAAACGGGCCGATAAATTCGCTTTTTAGCTTTGATAGCCTTCGCAACCTGACCAGGCAATATGTCGGCAAAGTAGAGGACGCCAATCGGCTCTGTGAACTGTTGAGGGCGGCGGAAGAAGCTGCGGCGCGCGGCGATTTTGCGGCCAAAGCCAAAATTCTCAGCTCCTACATTTATGAGGTGTCCGCGCAGCCTGATCAGCAAGACTTGTCAAGAAAGCGGATAATCAAAGCGACTCTTACATTGATGAGGTATCCGCGCAGAGGCGTCAGTCTCTGACCCGCAAAAACTTGAAACCCTCAGTACGCTTACGCGTATAGTGTAAAAAGCCACCGTGGCTGAAGGCGCCACGGTGTGACCTTTGTAACACCAACCTTGTGACCTTTGTAATACCCGCTCGAAGTGAACTCGGCTATTTTATGTGCATAACGACAACGCAGAATTAAGTACAGCAGAGGGAGTGATGGCGGCCGGGCGTTTGAGCAGAGGGAGCGATCGGTATCGCTTGGTCGCTATCTCTCCCTGTGCTGTACTTTTCGGCATCCTGCAAGCGCATAATGATTGCTCAAACACAATAAAAATAAAAATGCGGAATGCGGAGCAAAAGCCACTCCGAATTCCGCATCTCTTTTTCCACAAGCCGCAATCACTACGGCCTATCCTTGAACTTGTCGTACAGCTTGGTGTGCCTGCTTGAAAGGTCAACCGGCTTGCCGTTGATGAACATGTGCTTGACGCTGGTCTTGAACTCCAGCGGGTCGCCGTCGGTTACGATCAAGTTAGCCATTTTGCCAACCTCGATGCTTCCCAGCAACTTATCCACGCCGAAAATCTGAGCCGGATAGATCGTCACGGCCTTCAACGCCTCGTCCTTCGGCAGTCCGAAGGCGGCTGACGTCCCCGCCTGGTAGGGCAGGTTACGCGCGTAGGCGGCGTCGTCGGATTGAAACGCGAATTTGACGCCGGCTTTGTGAAGTTTGGCAGCGTGCGAGTAGTTGATGTCGTAATCGTCGTCCTCGTTGTTGGGCAGATCAGTCACCGGGCCGATGATCACAGGGATGTTCTTCTCCTTGAGCGTCGATGCCACCTTCCATGCGTCCGCCGCGCCGCTGATGATCAATTTAAGTTTGTATTTGTCGGCGATGTCGATCGCTCCTTTGATCTCGCGCTCGGCATTGGCGATCATCAATACCGGCAGCTCGCCTTTGACGACCGGGATCAACGCCTCGAGAACGTGATCTACAGGGCGCGGAGGCAGGCTCTTGTCAGTCGCGCGGGCCTCTTTGGCTTTGGCGTAGGCTTGCGCGTCTTCGAGTTTCTGGCGCAGCGCGTTGAGTTGGCGTTCACGCAATTGCGCTACGTTAGTAGCGCCTTCGGGTTGAGCGAACGCAGCCCCTCGGCCTCTCTGCGCGCGGGGATACTCCATCTCCATCGCGGCGGGCGTCTTGACAGTCATCTCCTGCCAGGTCCAGCCGTCGAGATTGATCAACGCGGCCTGGCCCGAAACCAACCGCCCGCCGGGCCGCGTGATCGCGGTGGTGGTGCCGTTGGCGCGCGAGACGGGGATCAATTCGCTGTGCGGCTGCACCGCGACGATGGCTCGCATATGCGGGTTGAAATCGCCGAGCTCTGTAGTGTCGCGCGTCTCCTGGATCGAGCCGATCTCGGTCAGGCCGAGCGACGTGCCGCAGTCGATCAGCCCCGGATAGACCGACAGCCCGGTCGCGTCAATCACCTTGGCGTTGCTCGGCGCGGTGACCCTCGCGCCGACCTCGGCGATCTTGCCATCGCGAATCAACACTGAGCCGCGCTCGATTGTCGCCCCGGTAACGGTGACGATCTTCGCGTTGCGGATGACGAAGACGTTCGCCGCCTGTTGCGCGCTGACGACCGGATTGGGAAGGAGATTTTTGATGGCCATGATCACAATGAAGGCGATGATGGCCGCAATAACCGCCTTGACAACGAAACGAAAGGTTCTATTTCTGTTCATTGAACTCACTCTGGTTTATTGTTTGATTCCAGGCTGATCGTCCCCCGGCCCGCTGACGGTCGGTGTAATCGGCGGCGTAGGCTGGCGCTGTTCCTGCGGCGCCGTTCGCCTCTCCTTCTCGATCAATTCCTTTTTCTCCTTGGCGATCGTCTCGCGGCGCTTCATGTCTTCTTTGCGGTCGAAGTAGACCTCGCCTTCGATCAGCGTCATCTCGACGCGCGCATAGATGCTGAAGGGATTGGCGTTGAAGATCGCCAGGTCGCCGTCCTTGCCGACGTCGATGCTGCCGATGCGGTGATCCATCTTGAGCTGTTTGGCCGAGTTGAGCGTGATGAAGCGCAGCGCTTCTTCGTCGGTCAGGCCGCCGTATTTGATGGTCTTCGCGGCCTCCTGGTAAAGGCGGCGCGCCAGGTCGGCGCTGTCCGAGTTGACCGAAGTGACGACGCCCTTGTGATGCATGATCGCGGCGTTGCCGGGGATGGCGTCGTAGGCCTCGATCTTATACGCCCACCAGTCGGAGAAGGTCGAGCCGCCCGCGCCGTGCGCGGCCATCTCCTTGGCGACCTTATAACCTTCGAGCACGTGCTGGAACGCCAGCACTTTCCAGCCGAATTCGTCGGCCACATTCATCAGCATCAGGATTTCGTCGGCGCGATAGCAGTGTGAATGAACCAGGAGCTTGCCGCGCAGTATGTCGGCGATGGCCTCGAGTTTAAGGTCGCGGCGCGGAGGCGCGAGGTCTCCGCCGCGTTCCTTGGCCGCCGCGTATTCGTCCCACTC
This sequence comes from Blastocatellia bacterium, assembly GCA_035275805.1. Lineage (GTDB taxonomy): Bacteria > Acidobacteriota > Blastocatellia > RBC074 > RBC074 > JAJVID01. The sequence goes on along the minus strand of DATEMG010000414.1, from coordinate 4,464 downwards.
GCGCATGTACTCGCGGGCCTGCTGGAAGGCCTCGCGGATCGTAAATTCGACGCCCATTCGAGTGGCGGGGAAGCGCAGCGGGCGATTGCCCTGGCCGAAGGGATTGGACTGGTTACCGGCGCGTTTGGGGTTTTCGCCCAGCGCGAATTTGATGGTGCGAGGCATGTCGGGGACGATCATCTCCTCGGCGGACTTTCCCCATTTCAGTTTGAGGATCACATTCTGGCCGCCGATGGAGTTGGCGCTGCCGTGCATTGAGTGGATCGTCGTCGTGCCGCCCGCGAGCTGGCGGTAGATGCTGATGTCCGTATTGTCAACGACGTCCTTCATCCGCACCATCGCCGAAACCGAAACGGAGCCTTCATTGACTGAGTCCAACGCGCTGTGCGAATGCGCGTCGATTATTCCGGGCGTGACATACATCCCGGTGGCGTCAATGACCCTGGCGTTCGCCCCCGCCCGGACTTCGCTGTTCTTGCCGACGGCGGCGATTTTGCCGTCGCGGACCAGGATCGAGCCGCCTTCTATCACGCCGTGCGAGGCGGTCATGATCGTCGCGTTCTTGATCAGGACTTCGCCCTTGTTTTGCGCCAGGGCTACGGATGCGAGCGCGGCGACGAGCGCCGTCAATAGAATCGTAGAATACCTTTTCATCGTAAATTCCTCCGGAAGCAGACAGGATTTACAAGATTGTTCAGGATTCGGCTCACCACAAAATCCTGAAAAATCCTGTGAATCCTGTCTACTTTCATCATCTTGGTATGCGCGTACCGCTGAAATTCGAATCGTTTCCCATCGCGTTAATCGAGCCGCGAATCGAATTGCCGTCAATCGAGCCTTTCCCGGTGACGGGGATTTTCTGATCCTGAATCTTCGCGGTGAAGGCGAAGCTCAACTCATTGCCGCTGAGCGATCCGCTGAGCGGGAAGGTCCCGAACGGCGAAGAGACCTCTCCGCTGATCGTCGCGCCTTCCTGCCTTATGGTGAAGGTTAATTGGATCGGCCCCTGCGGCGACTCCGAAGTGATCGACCAACTGCCTGCCACCGACGCCTCAGGGCTTGCGGCGCCGGGGCGCCCGCCTCGCCCGCCGGCGCGTCCTCCAGGCCCGGCTTGCGCGGGCGGGGGCGATTTGACTTCGTACGGCTTGCCGTCAACGAAGACGTGTTTGACCAGCGTCCGGCGGTCGAACAGGTCCCCGCTCGTGACGACGATGTTGGCGATCTTGCCCTTCTCGATGCTCCCCAACTGTTCGGCCACGCCGAAGATTTCCGCCGGGTAGATGGTCATCGCTTTTATCGCCTCGTCCTTAGGCAATCCCGCCTCGATGGCTTTAGCGGCGTTTGCGATGTAATCGGCCGGCCTGCCGAGATAGCCCGATTGGAACGCGAAGCGCACGCCGGCCTTGCTCAACGCGGCGGCGGACGTCGGCGCGGCGGCGCGGTCACGCAAGACTCGCAGAGACTCCGACTCGGGGTCTTCCAGGTTGGCCGGGCGCTGCGGGTAATTGAGACTCAACAGCACCGTGACATTCTTCTGTTTGAGGAGGTCTGCGACCTGATAACTTTGCAGTCCGCCCGCGATTATGAATTTCAGGCCGAACTCCTCGCCGAGGCCGATAGCGCGCTTGATTTCACGCTCGCTATTGGCGGCGAACGCGACGGGCAGCGCGCCCACGATCACCGGTTGCAACGCGGCGAGCGACTTGTCGGTCTCAGGCCGGCGCGCCCCGCGCTTGTTCCGGTTGTAGTGCTCCCAGGCCGCCTTGTAATGCTGCGCGTCAAGCAGCGACTGGCGAAGGAACGCGAAGACGCCCATCAATGAAGATGGATATCCGCCTCCGAAGCCACGCCCGCTGCCGAACGAGACGTTGAGCGAGGCGGGATTTTTGATGATCAGCTTTTCAGGCTCAGAGTCGCCCAGGTTGATGAGCGCGCTCTGGCCCTGATAGATGCCTTCGCGCGGCGCCACGAGAGCGGTCGTGATGCCCGAGCTGCGCTGCTGGTCGAAGGTTTCGGCCGTGACCTTTAGCTGATCCGAGGCCATCAATTCTGGGCTTTGACCGCTGGGAGTGGACGCCGATTGAGCGCCGGCGGCGGCGCCCAGAGCGGGGTTCACTGGAACCGGCGGGGCAGGCGGCCCGCCGCCTCGACCGCCTTGCGCGGGAGGCTGCGCGGGCGCGCCAAGACCGATGTTGGTGTAGGCGTCAATCAGACCCGGATAGACCGTCATTCCCGTGGCGTCGATCACGCGGGCGTCGCCCGGGATCGGAATGTCGGCGCCGACAGACTCGATTAGGCCGTTGCGGATGATGACCGTGCCTTTTTGAATCGTCGCGCCGGTCACGGTAACGACTGTGCCGCCCTTGATCGCGTATGCGTCGCCTTCGAAGGCCGCAACCCTCCGGGTCAATGGCGCAAAGGACGCCCAAACCGTGAGGACCGAGAGCGCCAGAGAGAAGGCGAGCGTGAAAGAGGAATAGCGCTTCATTATTGAAGTAGACTCCTGTCTTAATTGTCTCTGTTTTTGCGAAAGGATTGATTCGCGGCGAGCGCAAACCCAAAGAGCGAGACCTGCGAAGTCATTGCTCGTCGCCAAAGCTCTTCTTTATAGACTGGCGGAAATATCCGTCAGTTACAAACTTTTATAACAGTACGGCGCGCGTAAGCAAGCGGCTGACTGATGAGACAGCCGCACAGCAATCGCGCGCGGTACTGTACCAGTCTTGCGGATTTGGTCTAATTGATGGCGCGGATTATTAGAGCGGGTAATCTAGCGCAATTGATGGCGCTAGGCAATTGCCAACCGTCACCGTCGGTCAGAATGGAGTTCGTGTACCGTCACGATCGATATGATGGTAGGGATGCCGTTATCGACTTTGACCTTAAGCAATGCCTGAAAATATCGCGGGGAAGGGCGTTTCAATAAGAGCAACCGCTGGTTTAGGCGCCTCAGGTGATCCTCGCTTGTCAGATACTCCGCCGCCGCCTCGGTTCCTTCGCTGTGGGTTCCTGCCAGGACCATTATCGTGTTCTTTTCAGAAATATTGGGCTTGACGGTGATGAGGCCATAATCTTCGATCAGCTTGCCGGTCTCCCCATCGAATTTGGCGCCGTATTCCGGATCCTCCCCGGGAAGCGGATTGTAGTTTACGATGGTAGCGCTGGCGCCGCTGCCGAAGTCTTCCTTGATGAGGTTTTTCCCCGACCATTCGTTGACCCACGCGCTTCCCAGGAGGATCACATTATGATTCTTCATGTCTTCGGCGCTTACTGTGCGGCTCTGCTTCAGCATGGCGTCTTTGCCAAGCCCTTTAAAAAGCGAGGTGAGCCGAAACAGCCCGACAGCTTCACCAACGCCTGTATATTCGTCATAAGACAGCACCAGTCGTGAGAGCGGATTATGCTTTAGGACAAACCGTTCTCGCCTGAGCGTTTCTTCCAACGCCGAGGTCTCCCCGGGGGTGAGATTTATGGATATATTGGATAAAGACTTATGGTCAGCCGGGTTCCAAAAACGGTAGACCGGAGGATTGCTTAACACGAGCAGCGTCGGACTCTCATCCTTCATGAACGGCTCCCAGACCGGCTCGTAGACGGCCGCAATTTCCTTTTGCTGAGCGCCTTCTTTGATTTGCCGCCGTAATTGCCGGTTGGATAGAGCCAAAATAACAACAGCAATTATCAAAAAGACCAACGCCAGGCCCAACAACATGATCCGGGTCTTTCCGGCAATGACGCCAACACGGCCGATGTGGCCGGACAAAGGAGGCGTGGATGCCGCGGCCTTTGTGGGTTCGGAGGCTTCCGGCGCCAGCTTGAGTCTGGTGAAAATGGGAATGTAACTTCCGGCCGGAATCTCCAGAAGAATCTCGTCATTTTTCCCTTCGCTCTTGTAGTAACGCTCGAGCTTCTTCCTTACCTCGTGCGCTCCTACGCGAACGATCGAGTCGAGAGCAGGATCGTAGGTCTCGTTACGGTCGAAGACCTCGTAGCCTATCGAATATTCGCTCAGTTCACTGGCCCGCCCATCCAGGTAAGCCTCGCAGATCAGTTGCAGGAATTTTTGCTTCTTCGGCGCATTAGAAAATTGCCTGCTGCAGAGAATTCGATCCAGCAACTGTCTTACTTCCTCGGCGGTTGGAGGCGCTGAGCCAGTCCCATCTGCCCCATCTAACATATTCGCCACCCAGGATTGATTAGAGATCAGGCGCGGAACCGGTTCGTTAAGCCATGTACTTAACGTTCCCATATCTGTTACGTAACTGTGATGTCGTTGACTGCCGCCGGTTCCGTATAGTTATGTTCATCAACAAACCAGACACTTTCATCACATTATAGTGATGTTCATCAACTGCCGCTACTCAGGAGGCCCCCGCTCAGGAGGCCGCCGTTCAGGAGGAATGATGTTTCAGAAGCTAAACTTTGGTATCACCCGATTTATCTTTGCGCTTTTCACATCGTTCA
>DATEMG010000413.1:0-12210 GCA_035275805.1 Blastocatellia bacterium | reverse complement strand
CGACCGCCGAAGCCATGTTGAAACGCGCTATTCAATTCGATCCCAACAACAAATCGGCGCATTACCTGCTCGCTCAGGTCTACCAGCAGACCGCCAGGCACGAAGACGCCAAACGCGAGTTCGAGATCGCTGAAAAGCTGAAAAACAACCTCGACAAGATCGAGCAGTGAAATCAATAATTTACGGTCAAAATCGAGTAAAATTGCGTTCACTTTCCATCTGACATTGATTGCTTGTGAGCGTAATGGGCAAAAATGAACAAGATTAATGCGAGAATTGCCCGCTTTCGCTTTCTATTTCTTTCGCAACTATCAAATATATCTCCTACCGGCTTGACGGTTTAACCAACTTAAAAGATAATTTCTCTTCATTTTGATACTCACACTCGAGACGCTTTGCTGGGTTCATTATCAAACAGCGAAATTAAATAATCACGTTGCGGAAGGTCTGTTCCGCTTCCGCGTAAATTTTCGAGAACTTAAAGAAGTTCACTGAAAATCAAGCAGTTACATCAGCCAAACCGGGGCGGTCTTCGATTCCGGTCACCTCAAGGGGTGGTTATACATTTTCGTTGAACTTATCGCTTTTATTGTAGCAACGTCATCTGCCTGAATTCAGGCAATCTTTTCACATTTAGAACACTTGTAACCCGTCAACCTTTTCCATAGCCCCCTGCGGCAAAGGAGGAAATTGTGAATAGGAAATTCCATCTGTATCTTGCACTGGCAATCAGTCTGCTTTGTCTGTCGGCGTCCATTACCGCCGTCGTCGCGCAGGATTTTCGCGCGACGATTACGGGCCGCGTAACCGACGCCAACAAAGCGGCTGTGCCCAACGCCCAGGTGAATGTCAAAAACCTCGGCACAAATGAAATCACTTCGGCGACGACAGACAGCGAAGGCAACTATAAAGCTCCTTTTCTGCGTCCCGGCTCATATTCGATAACGGTCGAGGCGTCAGGCTTCAAGAAAGCCACGCGCGACAAGGTTGAACTGGTGATCAGCCAGGTGGCGACGCTCGACTTTGCTCTCGAAGCCGGCGCGATCAGCGAGCAGGTCACAGTCCAGGGTGACGCGCAGGTGATCGAAACCGCGACGGCAGACCGTGGCGGCGTCATTGACCGTCAAAAGGTGATCGAGTTACCGCTCAACGCGCGCAACCCGTTTATGCTCGGCATGCTGACTGCCGGCGTGAACTTCAACGGCGCTGCGATCTGGCAGCGTCCGTTCGACAACGGCGCCATCGCCGAGTGGACCATCAACGGGAGCCAGTCGCGCGGCAACGAATTCCTGCTCGATGGCGCGCCCAACAATGGGCAGGCGGGAGGCAACAACATAGCCTACGTTCCGCCGGTGGACTCGGTGCAGGATTTCAAGATCATGACCAATACCTATGACGCCCAGTACGGCAAGACGACGGGCGGCATCATTAACGTCAACCTGCGCTCTGGCACCAACGCGTTTCACGGCACGCTCTACGAGTTCATGCGTCGCGCCCCCCTCGACGCGTCCGACTTTCGCTTGAATGCCAGAAATGCGCCGAGGGCAGATCACTATCTAGACCAGTACGGGGGGCAGATCGAAGGCCCGATTCGCATCCCCTGGCTCTATAACGGGCGCGACAAGACTTTCTTCATGTTCAACTACGAGGGCTACCGCGAAGGCGTCCCGCAACCGCTGACGCTCTCGGTGCCGTCGCCGGAATTCCTCGATGGTGACTTCAGCAAGCTGGTGAATGGCTCAGGCCAGCAAATCAAAATCTACGACCCCATGACGGGCAATGCAGCGAACGGCTTCACCCGCACACAATTCAGCGATCCGTCGCGCGCGACCCCTGCCAATCCGCTGGGACTCAATATTATTCCGCTGAATCGTATTAGCCCCATCGCCAGGAAAATCCTGGGCTTCATGCCGAAGCCCAACACGAGCGACGCGCTGGCGGGCTACGCGCGCAACAACCTCTTTGTTTCGCCAAACCTGGCGACCGACGCCTTCTGGAATTGGGTGGCGAAAGTCGACCAGCAATTTAACGATAAGCACCGGATGTACCTGCGCTTTGCGAAGAATGACCGCCGGGAGAATCGCAACACCAACGGCATCCCGGACAGCCCTGGGCAGGACGGCCAGCATCCGTTCAAACGCCTCAACGACGCGTTCGTGGCCGACCACCTGGCGACCTTCTCGCCGACCTTCATCTTCAACTTCCGCCTCTCCTTCAATCGTTTCGAGGAGAAGGGATGGGGGTTTGGGGATCTCGAGTTTGACAAGACAACTCTCGGCTTCCCGGCGAGTCTCATTAACTCGCTGCCGGGCACCAAAGTCTTCGGTCGCTATGAGTTCAATGATTACATATCGCTGGGCCGGTCGCCGAGCAACAACATCACAAACACCATAGCCACGCACCCGAACTTTACCTGGATTCGCGGCTCGCAGACCTGGCGCGCGGGTGTGGACATACGCTGGACGCAGTTCAACCAGAAGAACGAGGGTAACCCGTTCCGCCTTGTCGGCACCCGGTCATTCACGCGACAGGTATTTAACGGCACTGACTCTGTCAGCGGCGACTCAATCGCATCGTTCCTGCTCGGCTATTTGGGTAACCAAAACGTAAATACCTCTGGTGGCGTGGACAACAACCTCTTCCCGACAAACCTTGGTAAGTATTACGCGCCCTGGTTCCAAGACGACTGGAAGGTGAACCGCAGGCTGACGCTCAACCTCGGATTGCGTTGGGACATCAATCAGGCCCCAGATGAGCGTTATGACCGCCTCAATCGCGGTTTCGATGCTGACATCATCAATCCTGCGAACGGGATGATCGACCGAACGATGTTCCCGAACCTCCCGCAGTTGAAGGGCGGGCTGAATTTCGCAGGCGTCGACGGCGTTGACCGTATGGCAGCCAATACCGACTGGAACAACATCCAACCGCGCATCGGCTTCGCCTACCTGCTCACTGAGAAACTGGTCATGCGCGGCGGCTGGGGACTGTATTACGTCAACCCGACCAACGACTACCTCCAGTTCAACGGATTCTCGGTAACGACCCCCATCGTCAACTCGCTCGACGGCGGGCGGACGCCGATTGAAGCCCTCCTCAACAACCCGTTCCCGAACGGGGTCGCCACGCCGAGCGGCGCGGCGGGCGGCGCTTCAACTTTCCTCGGGCGCGGCTTCAACTTCGTCAACCCCAACTTCGTGGTGCCTTACGTCCACCAGTTTTCGTTCGGCCTCCAGTATCAAATGCCCTGGGATTCGAAGCTGGAAGCCTCCTACGTTGGCAACCGCACAAGGAACCTGCAAACCACCCGTCCCTTCAACGAGCCTAGTCTGGAGTTCCGCAAGCTGTGCAACCCGCTTGAAGGCGGTAACCCGGCCTTCTGTAACGAGCAATTGCCCAACCCGTTCAAGGGGCTGGCGGCGTTTAACGGGACGAATCACTTCTTCGCCAATACGCTCTCGCGCTTTGACCTTGCGCGTCCCTATCCACACTTCGGCGGCATCACCGAAGTAACCCGCAACGACGGCGGCATCGCTTACGACTCTTTGCAGGTTACCTTCGAGAAGCGCGCGCGGAACGGGCTGAACGGCGTTTTCACCTATACGCTCTCGAAGCAGATCGAGGAATGGGGTTGGAACGACTTGCAGAAGGGCATCGAGCAGCGCGGGCTATACTTCGCCGACCGCCCGCACCGCTTCACCACGGGACTGGTCTACCAGTTGCCCTTTGGCGAGGGGCAGAAGCTCTTCAACATTAAGAGTGGCTTCCTGAGCAAGTTTATCAGTGGGTGGCAGACCAGCTTGATCCTACAATGGCAGTCAGGACGTCCGTGGGACCTGAATGAAAACATCGAGTGGATCAATCCGGACGCCTATCTCAATGACATCCAATGGAAGGGCAGCGATCGAGTATGGGCGCTTCGCACCTATCCTGTAATCGGCAGTACGACTGGAGCGCGTTCGGTTTGCGCCGCCAGCAGAGCAGACAATGGCTCTCTCGTGTTGCGAACCCAGAACCTGCAAGGCTGTTCATTGGCGAACGTAGACGTGATTCGCCGGACGAACTTCGGAGGCGCAAGTTCACCTCGCTACACCTCGTTCCGCTCTTCGAACGTCCGGCTGCACTCGCCGCCGATCGCCGATCTCTCGTTCAACAAAACTACGAAGATCACCGAGCGGGTGAGCGTCCAGTTTCGCCTCGAGATGTTCAACTTTACGAACACATACGCGTATCGCGTGCAGCAGTTCAACAACAACCCGGATAGCGAAAACTTCGGCAGCCTCACACCGCGCACGGCAGCCGACACCGAAGTGGCCTATCCACGTCACATCCAGTTGGGTTTCAAGATAAACTTCTAGCGAGGATGAATTCCTGATCGCATAAAACCTTCGGGCGGAGGATCATGGCTTTTCAAAGCTGTGATCTTCCGCCCGTTTTCAATCAACCATGAAATCGTTAACCGCTGAAGGTAACACTTCAGCGCTCATTTCTCCTCATTGACGGTTAGAAGCTGATCCACCGCGACCTCCTTCAATCTCTGCGTCGCACCGCTCGGCCAGCGGATTTCAATCAGCTTCACGGTCTTTTCTTTACCCAAACCAAAATGCGCGCGAACGTCGCTCGACGAAGCGTAGCCCACGCTGGTCGTGACGTGATTGAATTGGGCTGCGCCGTCGGGGGTGACGAGTTTGATCTTCGCGCCTATGCCGTCTCGATTGCTCTTCACGCCGATCAACCGTATCGCCAGCCAATGGTTCCCGCCCGTCGATTCGTTTCGGAACAACTCGGCCGGTTCGTTCAACGAAGTCGTGATGACATCAAGTCGCCCGTCGTTGTCGAAATCGGCGAAAGCGCAGCCGCGATGCGCGTGTTTGGTCTGAAAGTCGGCGCCCGCTTCGCGCGAGGCTTCAATAAACGTCCCGGCGCCCGCGCCGGCGAAGACGCTGTTCGGTTGGCGGTAAGTCTGATTGTTGTAAAGTTCTATGTTGTCGTTGACGTGCGCGTTGGCGGTGAAGAGATCTTTCGATCCGTCGTTATTGAAATCGAAAAGTCCCAGCCCCCACCCGCTGCGCTTGACGGTCAAAGCGCCGAGTCCGCTCTGCCAGGTCGCGTCGGCGAAGAAGCCAAGGCCTAGGTTCCTGAAGAGCGGGTAGGTCTCGCCTTCGAGCGCCGAGACTATCAGGTCTGGCAATCCGTCGTTGTCGTAATCGCGAAAATCCACGCCCATAGATGACACGGGACGCCCGCTGTCGTTTACCGCGACGCCCGCCGCCAATCCTACCTCTTCAAAACCGCCGCGACCGTTGTTGTGAAAGAGAAAATTGGGCAGCGTGTCGTTGGCGACAAAGACGTCGACGAAACCGTCGTCGTCATAGTCGGCGACCGCCACGCCCATGCCTTTGCCGATATGTTTGCCGATCCCGCTCTGAGACGAGACGTCTGCGAAAGTCCCGGCGCCGTCGTTGCGAAAAAGCTGATTCGGCAAGCCCTCGTAGCGGTCCGGAAAGCAGTAGGTCCGCCATCCTTCCTTCGTCGCGCCGCAGTATGGATCGATCTCGGGGTTCCATTTGCAATAGTTGACGACGAAGAGGTCGAGGTCGCCGTCGTTGTCGTAATCGAGCCAGGCCGCGGCGACAGACCACATTTTGCCCCGTCGTGAATCAACGCCGTTCAATCCAGCTTTCTCCGTCACATCAACGAATTGCCCATTGCCGTCATTGCGGAAAAGAACGTTGCGGTTGACTCCGGCGACGAAGATGTCCTGATCGCCGTCGTTGTCGTAATCGGCGACGGCGACGCCCATCGAATAGCCTTCTCCTTTGACGCCGGCCTTCTCGGTCACGTCGACGAACGTCCCGTCGCGGTTGTTGCGATAGAGCCGGTTCCAGAACATCGGCGAACTCTTCTTCATCGCCGGAAGTTCGGCGCCGTTGACGAAGTAAACGTCCGTCCAGCCGTCGTTGTCGTAATCAAGCGCCGCCACGCCGCCGGTCATCGTTTCGACCTGATATTTGCGGGGGCTGGCGTCGTTGCGCAGGGCGAAATCGAGCCGCGCCTGCCCGGCGGCGTTGCGGAAGCGAATGGGCTCGATTGAAAGCGCTGGTTTACCAGCGACGCGATTCCCCGCCGCCCCGGCGCGCAATCGCTCCAGCGCGGCCCGCGCCTGTCCTCCGACGTCATTCGCCGCGGCCTGTTGATATTCCTTTTCCGCCTCGGCCAATCGCCCGAGCCTTTCGAGCGCTCGGCCACGTGACAGCCTGATCTCGCTCGATCGCGGATCAATCGTCGCGGCGCGCGTCAGGTAATCCAGCGCCTCTTCGACTCTGTTCATTTTGACCAGCAGGTTCGCGGCGTAAACCAACGGCAGCGTGGGCGGGTGTTCGAGCTTCTGGCCGAGTTCGACGCCGCGCCGGTAATGGTCCAGAGCGTTCGGGTAATCGTTCAACCCTTCGAGAGTCATCGCCAGTTGCGTGTGAGCGCCCGCGTGATCCGGCTGAAACTGGAGAGCGCGGCGGGCTGACGATTCGGCGGGCTTCAAAGAAGATTGCAGGTACTGGACGCGGGCGAGGTAGAACCACAGATCTGGATCGTCCGGGAAAAGATCGAGGGCCGAGGCGAATTCTCTTTCGGCCTCCGGCGCGCGACCGGCGAGTTGCAGCGACAGCCCGCTCAATCTCCAAGCCTGTCGCAGCTTCGGATCTAGTTCGCGGGCGCGGCGCGCCTCCTCGGCGGCTTCGGCGAACCGGCGTTGATCGAACAACGCGCCGGCGCGCCGCAGTCGCTCGTCGGGCGTGACCTGTTGTCGAACTCGATGCGGCCACAGCGGGCTGATCAGGAAGATCAAGCCGGCCAGCGCCGAGGCGATCACCTGTTGCATGGCTTGTCGGTCTTGTTTAGATAGGTTTTCAGGTCGGTGTACGGGTTAATAGAACGCGGATAACGCGGATAACGCGGATTGACGCTGAACTTTTTTGGTTTTATCCGCGATGATCCGCGCTCGTCCGTGTCATCAGCGTTCTATTGACGCCTTCTTTGTCACAAAACAATTGCCGACCCGTGTACGCAATTGAAACCCGATATAGATTCAAAGTTATGTCGCGACCGCTGGCTAGTATAGCCTACCATCTGCTAACCGGATCATAACTCATCCCCAAGGTCATAATCTTCTGCAACAAGGCCTTATATTCCACGCTGCAATGCTCCGCCGAATCGGCGAAGTCTTCGTTGTGCGCTATCTGGGGGTTGGGATTCACTTCGAGCGCATAAATTCGGCCGCCCTCGGTCACCCGGTAATCGATCCTCGCATATCCGCTCAGCCCTAGTGTGCGGTAAATGCGTTTTGACAGCCGCTCGAATTCATTTTTGGCCTTCGGCTCCAGACGCGCCGGCATTGTTTCAAGGCCGATCTTCTTTTGGTACTCCACGTCCCATTTGACTTTCCCGGTGGCGATGGCCGATGCGCCGTTGGGCAAGTTCTTTATGACCAACTCCCAGGGCGTGTACGCCTGCAGCTTCTGGTTCCCGATGACGCCGACGTAAATTTCGCGCCCCTCGATGAACTCCTCGACGATCGCCGACGTCAGGTTCTGCCGGTGTATGAACTCCACGCGCTCTTTGAGTTTCTCGTCGTCACGGACGACCGAAGCCTGGGATATGCCGACCGAACCTTCGTCGCTCACCGACTTAACAATCAACGGGTATATCAGCCTCCTGGAAGGCTCGACCTTTCGGTTCGGAGGGAAGACCGCGAAGCGCGGCACGCGTATGCGGTGGTACGCCAAAAGCTTATTGGTCAAAGCCTTGTCGCGCGCCAGCGTCAACCCGCGCGGGTTGCAGCCCGTGTACTTCTGCTTCATCAACTCCAGGAAACTGACCACGTGCTGGTCGAAGTGGGGGTAGCCGTCGAATTCTTCGAGCAGGTTGAAGGTCACGTGCGGTTGACGCTCCTCGATGGCCTCGCGGATCACGCCGAGTTCGCTGCGCACCCCGACCGGCCACACCTCGTGCCCCATGTCACGGAGTGTGGAGACAACGTCATACTCTGTCCGCCACTCTTCCTTCTCCTTGCTCTCCACACCGACAAGTGTTTCCGGCGGGATCAGATCTTCGCGCATCAGCACAACGACGCGCAATTTTCTTTTAGTTTTTCCGCTCACAACGCAATTCTATGATAGCCGGTATGTATTCCGTTCATAGTCTGTACCGTCAATAATACTAGCACTTTTTGCCTCGCATGTTTTTCCGTAAGGCCGAGCCTAAGATTAAGATCGCGGCAACGATTAATCATTGCGGCGAACATCTGGTCGATGGCATAGCTGTGAACGCCCGTGCCTTCCGCGACTTCGCTGCAGAATTCGCGGCGGTGGCGGCGCAGGAAGCTGCCCGCGGTGGGAGAGGATTTATGTCGGGGGTCGAATGAGAAAATGCGCAGCAGGTCGCGGTCGTAATCGGGCGGCCACTGGAAGTCATAATGCCGCCTCTTCTTCTCGTAGTACTCGCGCAGGGTTATTTTGATGTCGCTCAACCTCTCGACATGCGCGCGCGATTTGTTGCGGGGGAGTTTTCCGGAAATCTCCAGCATGACTTCGTTGACATACTCCAGTTTTCGCATCGCGCGCCACCCTTCGTACCGCCTTCTCCAACGCGACCCCGAAGCCATCCACACCGCGAAAGTCTCCGCGAAGTCTTCCGCGGGGTGCGCCTGCGCGTACCAGGCCGGAAGGTGGACCACGTAATCACGACTGTTAGGCTCGGGTTTGTACCAGTCGGGGTAAGGGCGCGAGAACGGGCCGAACGTCTCGCGGTAACGCCGGCGGCGGTGTAAGAGAAAAGCGTTGTCTATGGCGTGCCCCACTTCGTGTCGCATGATGCGCAGGCATTCAGCTTCGGAGCCGCCCTCGACCTGGAGCATCTGCCGGCGTTCGAGCTTGATCAATCGCGGATGAGCAAGATAGAAAGGGATGGCGAAGCCCGAGACCTTGTCGGGCGTGAACCAATCTTCGGACAGCCAGACGTGGGGTTTGAAGCGCAGGCCGCGCGCGTCCAGCTCTTCGTAAAGCCGAGTCACAACTCCCTCCAGAGGCGAGCCTGCGATCTTCAGCGGCAGATCGCGCAAACGCAAATCGAGCAGTTGCTCGTTCGACATTCGATTCAGTTCTTTAAACGATATCACCCTCTGAAGCCCTGGAGAACCTATTCGACTCTTAATCTAATCAAGGATTATGAAGACTATTAGCCACAGAGCGCACAGAGGGCACAGAGAAATCATCAGTTCCCTCTGTGCGCTGCGGTGCGCTCTGTGGCTATTCATTCACATGAAAACCGCTGTAAGCCGGCGCAGGCCCACGCCCACATCAGGCGACCTCCAACCCACAATCGCTCAGCACATCTCGCTCGATGATCGTTTCGTTGCGTTCGGCCCCCGTCGAGATGAACGCGAACGGCGAGCCGGACAGATCGGCCAATCTGGCGATGTACTCGCGCGCCTTCTCCGGCAGGTCTTCAAACTTCGACACGCCGACGGTCTTCTCTCTCCATCCCGGCATGGTTTCGTAAACCGGCTCGGCCTCCGCCATCTGATTGGCGTCGTACGGGACCTGATCCGTCTCCCGGCCGTCGATTCGATAGCCGACGCAGATTTTGATCTCGTCCAGGTCGTCGAGCACGTCGAGTTTGGTCAGCGCCAGCGCACCCAGTCCGTTGATCATCACGGCGTAGCGCGCGACCACGGCGTCGAACCAACCGGTGCGGCGAGGGCGCCCCGTCGACGCGCCGTATTCGCCACCGCGGGCGCGGATGTGTTCGCCCATCGCGTCGTTTAACTCGGTCGGGAACGGTCCGCCGCCGACGCGCGTGGTGTAGGCTTTGATCACCCCGATCGCGCAATGAATCAATGCAGGCGGAAGCCCCGCGCCTGTGACCGCCCCGCCGATGGACGAATTGGACGAGGTGACGAAGGGATATGTGCCGTGGTCGATGTCGAGCATCGTGGCCTGCGCGCCTTCGAGCAACAGCGATTTGCCCTCGCGCGCGGCGCGGTTCAGGAAATAGGTAGTGTCGCAGACGTGCGGCGCGACCAGCTCACACCACAGCTGGCCGTCTTCGATCAACTGCTTCTCGTTGATCAGGTCGCCGTTGAGCATGGCGATCAGCCGGTTGGCCTGTTTCGCGTTGTGCGAGAGCTTTTCGGTCAACGTGGCGGGGTCGGTCAGGTCGCCCGCGCGCAGCCCGCGCCGCGCCATCTTGTCTTCGTAGGCCGGTCCGATGCCGCGCATCGTCGTGCCGACGGCGGCGCCGCCGCGCGAGGCTTCGATGGCGCGATCCAGCGCGACGTGATACGGCAGGATCAGGTGGGCGCGGTTGCTGATGAGCAGGTTGCGATGATCGACCTCGATGCCCTGCGCGCGCAACCCGTCGACTTCGTTGAGCAGCGCCTGCGGCGAGACCACCACGCCGTTGCCGATGACGCAGGTCTTGCCCGGATGGGTGATACCCGACGGGATCAGGTGGAGCACGAATTTATGATCGACTCCGCCGCTGCGGATGATGACGGTGTGGCCGGCGTTGTGGCCGCCCTGATAGCGAGT
This sequence comes from Blastocatellia bacterium, assembly GCA_035275805.1. Lineage (GTDB taxonomy): Bacteria > Acidobacteriota > Blastocatellia > RBC074 > RBC074 > JAJVID01. The sequence goes on along the minus strand of DATEMG010000413.1, from coordinate 1,624 downwards.
GACGATGTCAAAATGTGGCGCGAGCAGGTCGACGATCTTGCCCTTGCCTTCGTCTCCCCATTGCGCGCCGATGATTGCGAGGTTCATGCTTGTGGGTTGATCTGCGGCTGCTCTTAATAGCCGTGATCGGGATCGTGATGCTTTTTGATTTCCAAATAGCGCTCGACCGAAACGGCGGCCTGCACGCCGTCGGCGACGACGTTAGCTAGTTGGTAGATCGGGCGAACGCACAGGTCGCCCGCCGCGAAAAGGCCGGGGACTTTTGTTTCCATCAATTCGTTGACGATCAGGCGGCCCTCGCCGTCGGTGTCAACCAGGTGTTTGACCATATCGGAATTGGGAAGCCAGCCAATGAAGACGAAGACGGCTTTGGCCGCGATGTCATCGGTCTTGTCGGTCTTCAGGTTGCGGATGCGGATGCCGTCGACTTCGTTCTCGCCGTAAATCTCTTCGACTACGCTGTTCCAGACCGGGTTGACCTTCGGGTCATGCAGGTATTGCTCGATCAGGATCTTCTGCGCGGTGAAGTGGTCCCGGCGGTGAACCGAATTGATCTCGGAAGCGTAGCGCGTCAGGAAGTGGCCTTCTTCGACCGCCGAGTTGCCTCCGCCGACCACGGCCACCGGGACGTTGCGGAAAAACGCGCCGTCGCAGGTGGCGCAGACGCTGACGCCTTTGCCGAAGAGTTTGTCATAGCCCGGAACTTCGAGGCGGCGCGGATGGCGGCCCATCGCCAGGATCACCGTCTTCGTCGTCACTGAGGTCCCGTCGCCCAGGCCCACGGTGAAACTCCCGTTCTCGTTGCGTGCGATCGACTCCGCGCCCACCCCGATGCGGACTTCCGCGCCGAAGCGCTTCGCATGTTTGAGGAAGGCTTCGGCGAAATCGTAGCCGGATATGCCGTCGGCGAACCCGGGATAATTGTCAATCGCGGCCGATAGCGCGATCTGCCCGCCGATGGTCTGTTTCTCCAACACCAGCGTCCTGAGCAGCGCGCGCCCTGTGTAAACGGCGGCGGCCAACCCCGTCGGCCCTCCGCCGACAATGATCACGTCATAATCTGTTGCCATATATTTTGTTGGTCGGCGTTTGTGGTTGGTGGTTGGCGGCATATTTCCAGCCAGCCACCAACTATTAACTACAGCTGTTTACGCCAATTGTTTTTCGATCATCTGAGAGATCGAACCCAGGGCGTTCGACGGCACGCCCACGTGACGATCAACCTCCTGCCCCCTGTTAAAAAGCACCAGAGTCGGAATTCCGCGGATGCCGTACCTGCCTGAGATTTCAATATTTTCGTCTACATTGAGCTTCACAACCTTCGCCTTGCCATGAAACTTCTCGGCGACCTGTTCGACGGTCGGCGCGAGCATGCGGCACGGGCCACACCAGGCAGCCCAGAAATCCACCAACACAGGTCTATCCGATTGCATAACTTCGGTTTCCCAATTCGAATCACTAACCTCAGCGACAAATTGACTCATTTCTTTCTCCTTAAGGTTATAACTATCTACTTCCTAACAAATTCAATCGCTATACCGTTTCAACATCCAGTTTTCCAACCCGCGCATTATATCAGACGCATCCGTTCGCTGGCACACAGACGGCGACGGGGTGACGGGGC
>DATEMG010000412.1:0-12888 GCA_035275805.1 Blastocatellia bacterium | reverse complement strand
GGGCTCGGGTCCTCGTTACGCGCCTCGCGAATCGGCTCCCAGGTGACATAAGCGTCGCCGCGGAGAGCTTTCCAAAAGGCGACCAGTGAAGCGGCGTTGGCCAGCGCAAAGTAATAAGGGATCGCCAGTGGCCCGAGCCTGAGATTCCGTCGTTCGCGAACGAGGCCGGCGATTGCGGCGCCGTATAAAGCCAATTGGCCGATTAAAGCGAATCGGAGCCAGACGACGGAACCGCTGCCCCATCCGCTTGCGATGAACGCCGCGATAAGCAGGAAAGGGACCGCATATCGCAACGCCTTGTGCGCAATCATCTGAAAGGCGAACAACTTATGCCGGAACGGATTGAGCGTATGGCGATAGCGGTGGAGCGCGCTCAATGTTTGTTTGATCACGCGCACCCGCATGCGAAATTCGTCCCTGGCGCGCCGGTTGGCGTCTTCGACCGCGATCGCCTCCGGTTCGTAGACGGTGCGCAAACCTTGAAGATGGATTTCGGTCGCGATCACGAAATCGTCAATCATGTCACTGGCCAATCGCGCGTGACAGATTCGCCGCACCGCGTACAGGCAGCCGCTCACGCCGATGAGCGACCCGACCTGGCTCTCGCAATGCTTCAGGAATTTTTCGTACCCCCAGTAGGAACGACATCCGTCGCCGACGGCCGACGAGGACGAATTCGCATAAATGAGTTGCCCTGCGACGCATCCCACCTCGGGGTCGGCGAAGTTGCGGACGATCTTGCGTATCGCGTCCCGCTTGTACATCGTCGTAGCATCGGAGAAGACCAGGATTTCACCTGTAGAGATCTTGACGGCGCGGTTTTGCGCGACGGTCTTGCCGAGCCGCTCCGGCTGCTGGCGCAGGATTACGCCCTGCGCGGCGAAGCCTCTGACGATATCGTCAGTCTGATCGGTCGAGCAGTCGGATGCGACAATGATCTCCATTCGGTCTCGCGGATAATCGAGCCAGAGTGTGTTTTTCAACTTCGCCCCGATGTCACGCTCTTCGTTGTATGCGGCGATGATGATCGACACTCGCGGTATGCTGTCATCGCGCCGGACGGGCCGTTTCAAAATAAGACTAAGCGCGAACATCAGCGCCGGGTAGCCGGCGTAACTGAACGCGATCATCGCCATTGCCGCGAGGAAAACAATCTGGGCGATCAACGCCTCAGTTGTTTGCGACTGAGCGAACATATTATTGAATTCCCTTTCTTCTGGGCCGGCTTGCAAATCATTTAATTAGTCAGTTCGTTGGCGTGAGGGGAAAGATCGCCATAGAGTTCCTCTGGCGTTTTTTGTGGCGTTTTTTGCGCCGGGCGCCGGCGGCTTCTGGTTATTGGGCAACGAGATTTTCATTTCTTCTGCGGCATAAATCTGTCTGAGCGCCACCGCATAGGCGGCGGTGTAATAGAGGTACCAGAGATATTGAATCGATGCGAAAAAGCTGCAAACTAAGTAGGCGATGAAGGCCGCCTGTATGCATACGCTCAGCCCATACATCTCCCGCTCGCTTTTCGATCGCATGTCCCTGGTTTGGCGTTCGATCCGACGGAGTGCGCGCAACGGGGCGAGGATCACGATCAAATAGGCGATCAGTCCCATCACACCCAACTCGGCGGCGATCTCCAGATAGGAGTTGTGAGCCTCCTTTTCGCTGATAGAGTAGATGTGGAAATTGCCCATGCCGACGCCGACGATGGGGCGGCTGATGGCTATCGAGGCGGCCCGCTCCATCAATTCGCGGCGCTGCTGGGCCGAGCCAGTCTTATCCTGTTCGTTGTCAAAAATCGTCGCTATCCTGGCGCCGTAACCGCCCGGCATGACCGCAAACAGAATTCCGCAGATCAGCCCTGTCGCCAGGATGGTTTTCAGCCGGCGGCCGCGCCCCAATTTCCATAGCAACACGCCGCCCGTCGCCATCAGCCCCAGAAATCCCCCGCGCGAGAGCGTGACCAGCACGCCGACGGTCAGGATCGCCGCGCAGCCCAGAAAGAACAGACGCGCGAGTCCCTTGCTGGCGAGCGTGAGGGCGACGGCGAAGGGCAGTAAAATATCGAGCGCCGTCGCCAGGTCGTTCGGATTTTCGAACATCCCTCCGACCAACCCTTCGATGCGCAGCCCCCGTATGGTGAACTCGCCTCTCATATAGCTCCTGATCGCGCCCAAGCCGAGCGCCGCGCCGCAGACCACGACCAGTTTCCACAACGAAAGCATTCGTTGGCGCGTGTCAATCAAATTGACCATCAGTGTGAAGATGATCACCGTCTTGAGAAATGGGTCGGTCAGAGTGTCGACGCTGTCCTTCGGCGAAGCGGCGATTGGCGCGAAGAGCAATCCCAGGAACGCGATGACCATGAGCATAGTCATCTCCAGCGTCCAGACCGACAGCCTCTCGCCGGCGGCGCCTTTCGATAAGACGTAAATCGTCAATACGCTCAACGCCACGATCTTGACCAGCGGGAAATCGCCGATGGGGAACAGGTCGTTCGGGCGCGCATAGAGCATCAGCGTGAAGAGATAAACGCCTGCGTACGCCAGCCAGTGTTTGCCGCGAGGAGCCCCGGCGCCGGATCTGAGAGGAAGATCGCTACCGCCGCTCAGCGATTCGGCGTTCGATCTCTCCGCTCGGCGGTTGAAAAGCAATCCGGCGCCAGGCGTGAGCGGGAGACCGATTTCGCCGCCTTGACCGGCGGCGGTCGGTCTCTTCGCCCGACGGTTGATAAGCGCTTTATGTGTTCCCTTGAGTATCAATCGATTGTTGCGCCTGTCGCGCCTAACTTTTGCCGGGCGCGACTCCCTCGTGACATCAAGCGCGACAGCGTGTCGCGAAATTCCGCCTTCTCGGCGTCGGTGACGGCGCCCAACGCGTAGGCGGCGAATACGTACACCGCGCCAAACACAGCGCCACAGATAATCATCTTGACTGGCGCGTACGCCTGCGAGAGCGGGAGTTTCACCGCGAATGCGGCGAGAGCCGCGGCGCCCGCGGCCAGAGCCGTCCCCAGCGCCGGCCTCAGATGGCGCAGGTCGCCGGCTACAAATCCGAGTCGCCGCCCGACAGCCACCAGGACTATCGCCCCTTCCAGCATTTGCACCGCGACCAGGGCGCTCGCGGCGCCGATCAGCCCAGCCGCTTGAATGCCAGCGTAAAGCGCGCCGAACGTCACCGGCAGCAGCGCCAGGTGGAGTTTGAAGCGGAAGAATTTGAACTCATCGTGCGCGCGTATCGGCGCCCCGGTCAGCGTCATCGGGAGCAGCGCGGTGAGCAGATAGACCCCGAAGAGCGGCGCCGCCTCGATGTAAGCGCTCGTAAACAGCAGCGTGATGATCTCGTATCGCAGAACGAACATCAGCGCGCAGATCGGGACGACCACCAGCGCCAGTTTACGCACGGCGTTCAACCAGATCGGAATAATGGCGCGCCGCTCGCCCGCCGCCGCGAGTCGCGATACTTCCGGGATCAGCGCGCCGCTGAACGAAGACGTCAACAGCCCGAGCAGCGGCAGTTGAAACAACCCTGCCGTGTAGATCGCGAATCCGGCTGGCGGGAAGTAGCTCGAGACCATGAAGTTGTGCAGATCCGCCTGCGCGGTTTGCGCAAAGCTGCCGAGCCCGTAGGGCAGCGCGTTGCCGACCTGAGCCTTGAACAACGGCGGGTCGAAGGCGCCGCGAAGTGAACCGAATCGCCGCCGGATGTAGGCGAACATAAAAAGGATTTGCAGCATTCCCTGAATCGCGGCGGCCCAGATCATGGCCCTGACGCTGTGGAATGCGAGCGCCGCGCTGATGGTCAACGCCGATTTCGTCAGTTGAGAGATTACGATGAAGACCGACGACGCGCGGACGTCGCCGAGCGCCAGCGGGACGACTTCGAGGTTAGACGACACCATCCAGAGCAGAATCGTGACGCCGAGCAGCGGCATATAAGCCGGCAGGTCGCCGCTTTCGAAGACGAGCAGCGCGCATTCGGGATAGAAAATGAAAAGAGCCGCCACCAGAGCGCCGACCGCGCCGTAAAACGCCAGCACGTTGATCACCACTTGCAGCTTCTTTTCCGGCGCGCGAGGCATAAAGTAGTACGCGGTGGAGGCCACCTGCAGATTAAGCGCCGCTATCGTGGACATCAGAATCTGGAACACCTGTTTGTACACGCCGAACTCGGTTTGACTCAACATCCGCACCAGCAGGAGCGGCGCAATGAACGAGAGTCCGAAGGCGATTGAATTCGCCGCCGTCAGCCACGCCGCCCGGCGCGTGAAACCACCTTGTCCGTCCTGTTCGCCTTGCTCTCTTTTCATCCTTAATGCGCCCGCGCGAATCCGCTCGTGTTCTTGACGAATCGCGCCAGGTCGTGTTCGCCATGTATGCGAAGCAGCGCCAGCGGATCGTTCCGCCCGTTGTTCAGCCCGACGTCGGTAGTCACGGCGAGCCGGTAGCCGGCGCGAGCGACCTCGCGCCGCGTTCGGAGGTCGTAATCGCCGTTCGGATAGCAGAATGTTTCGACCTTTCGTCCGAGCGCGTTCTGAATCCGGTCCCGCGATTGGGCCACCTCCTCGCGCAGCCGGGCGTCGCCGAGGCCGGTCAGAATCGGGTGCGTCAATGTATGTGATCCGATCTCGATTCCGGCGTCGGCCATCTCCCGCGCCTGGCGCCAGTTGATTGCGCCGTACTCCGCGGGCGGACGCTCAGGCGGCTTCTCCCCCAGTTCAAAGGCCAGTCGCTCGATCAGGACCTCCCTGGCTTCTTCCGAAAGCGGCTTGAGCGCGGCGTTGATCAGCGCTGCGGCCACCGCGCGCGACGCGGCGCCGTTCAACTCCAACCTCAGGTTGCGGCCCCCAATTCTGATCTCGAAGGGTCGCGCCGACGCCGACTCCGTCAGGTAGCGCGCTTTGTCCGTCCAGAGCCAGGCCGTCCCTTCCACAAATTCGGTCACGACGAATACCGTGGCGGGCGCGCAATGTTCGCGCAGAATCGGGAAGGCGATCTCGTAAGCGTCGCGATAACCGTCGTCAATCGTGATCGCCGCCAAACGCGGCGGAAGCTCTCGATCCCCCAAACAACTTTCCAAACGCGAAAGCGGGACTAGGGTGTAATGCGCCGCCAGGTACTTCACCTGTTCGGCGAAAGCCCGCGCCGAAATCCACGCCGCGCCCTCACGCTCGCTGAATCGGTGGTAAGTGACAATCAACGCCTGATGGCGATGCGCCCACCGGAATGGGGCGAATGCGCCGGCGATTTGCAGTAGATTGAGTACAGTTCCCTTCATCGTTCATCTATTTCGGTTTTCAGGTCTTAGCCACAGAGGGCACAGAGGGCACAGAGGGCACAGAGTTATTCCAATACTTCTCTGTGTTCTCTGTGACCTCTGTGGCTATTCACTAGCGCGCCGCTCCCCCGATGAATGAAAGAAAGCTTCCGAATCCGGCGAGAGACAAAATATAGGCCATCTTCTTCTTGGTGTTGCCGTTCACGATCACGGTGTCGCCGGCCTGCAGACTGACGTTTTCCTCCGGCCCCGCCTTTCCTTGGAGAATGCGTTTGACGTTGACCTTAAACGTTTGAGCGCGGCCGTCGCGCGTTTGACGGAGCACAACAACGCCGGATTTGTCGCCCGTGTCAGCCACGCCCCCGGAAGCGATGAGGGCCTCCAGCACATTCATCGGTTTATTCATGATCAGGATGCCTGGATGCATGACGTCGCCGAGCACGCCGATCTTGGCGCTATTGGCCTCGAGCAACGCCACGCTCACCTTCGGGTTGATCAGGAATTCGCTCATGTCTTCGGTCAGCCGCTTGGTCAGTCGCGGGACGGTCATCCCGGCCACTTCCATATCGCCGAGCAACGGGTGATAGACGCTCCCCGTAGGCGAGACCTTCGCCCGCTCGAGCGTATAATCCGGCTGCCCGGCCACGCGAATCGCAATCTCGTCGGCGGGGCCGAGCCGGTAAGTGTCGTAAAACTCCCGGTAGATGCCTCTGAAGAATTGATCGTCTCCTAAAGTCTGCGCGGAGGCGGGCGCCGGAGTTTGCGCGGCGACGGGCGCCGGAGTTTGCGCGAACGCCTGCGGGCTCTGGAGCGCGCAGGCCGACACGGTCAGCGCGACCGCCAGACCGAAGCGTTTCATATTACGCATCAACTTGCTTCTGTTCATAATTTCTCCGAACAACATCCTCGCTTCAGCGCGAGAAACGCCCAAAGAGCACAACGCGCGCTGTTTCGAGCAGTATGAGAGCGTCGAGCATCGGCGATTGATTTTTGATGTAGTAAAGATCGTATTGATGTTTTTCCCGCGCGTCCTCGAGCGAAGCGCCGTACGGGTAGCGGACCTGCGCCCATCCGGTCAGCCCCGGTTTGACCAGGTGACGCTCGGAGTAATAAGGAATTCGTTGTTCAAGCTGTTTGATGAAGACCGGGCGTTCGGGCCGCGGCCCGATCAGGCTCATCTCGCCGCGAATGATGTTGAACAATTGCGGCAGTTCATCGACCCGACGTTTGCGAATCCACCGGCCCACGCGCGTCACGCGCGAATCGGCTTCGTGGGCCCAAACCGGGCCGTTCGCTTCGGCGTCCACGCGCATTGAACGGAACTTGATGATCCGGAATGTCCCGTTGTTAAGTCCGACCCGCTCTTGCTGGTAGAAGACCGGGCCGCGTGATTCGAGTTTTATAGCCAGCGCCGTGAGCAGCATCAGCGGCGACGTCAGCAGCGCGATGACGCTCGCCAGCGCCACGTCCAGCAGGCGTCGCGCGCGCCTGTAGAGAAGCGCCAGGCGCGAGCCGTCGGCGAGAACCAGTCGCCAGAGCCGCAACCGCTCGAAGACGATCTTACCGGTCAGGTTTTCGTAAAAGGCGTCGGCCTCGTCCAACGTCACGCCGTCGCGAACTTTCAGTTTGAGAAGCAGGTCGAGCGGCATTCGGCCGCTACGGTAGGGCTTTGCGATGACTATTCGGTCGGGGCGATGCCGACCGACTACCGCTTCCAGATCGGACATCACCCCAACCACGCTCGGATTGATCAGGCTTTTCCCGATCTGGGCCGGATCATCGCCGACAAATCCGATCACGTTGTATCCGGCTTCGCGGCGCGTGAGCATCTCTCGCGCAATCATGATCGCGTCCTGCCCGACGCCCAGGATGAGCACGCGATGGGCCAGGCTTGGATGATCGAGCAGGCTCCGGGACAGAGATCGCCAGACGACCATAAACGCCGACGTCAACAACAGGCTGAGCGGAAAGACGCCGCGGCCCGGCAGCGTCTGCGGCCAGGCGTAAAACATCAGCGCGAGCGCCAGGCCCCCGACCGCCAGCGATTGCGAGAGCCGCAGCAGCAACGCGCCTCGGCTCTGAATCCTGCTAAGATCGTAAAGGTCGAAGAGGTAGAACGACGCGATAACCAGGACGGTCGCCAGCAAGGTCTTCAACCATCCGCCCTCGGCGCCGAGCGCGTCGGAGGTCTCGGCGCCAAACCGGATGTAGATAGCCATGACGCCGCACGAATAAACCAGCGCCCCTTCAAAAATTAACAGAGTAAGTGGTCGAGTGAGATTCTTTGAGATCATCGTCAAATTCCGTTAAGTGGCAACGCGGTTGAGGATGGCGCCGAGGAGGCGCTCTTCATTGAGTAGGGCGACGGCTTTGGCCATTTGACTGGCGGAAGTGCGCCCCTGTCGTATGACGAGTAGTGTAGCGTCTGTGTGAAGTTCGAGCAGTCTGGCGTCGGCCGCCGCCAGCAGCGGCGCGGAATCGAACAGGATGAAGTCAAATTCCGGACTCAACGTCCTTAGCATCACGTCGAACAAAGGCGAGGCCAGCAACTCGGCCGAGTTCTCGACCTGCGCGCAAGTCGGTATAAGATTGAACCCGATCGGTTGCAGCCAGACCATCGCCTTGCTGGGCGCCAGGCCTTTCGCGACGGCTTCGGCCAGTCCCGTCGCCGAGTCAATTCCGAGCAGTCGCAACGCCGAAGGCCGCAGAAAATCACTCTCGACAACCAGCACGCGCTGTCGCGCGCGAGCGAGCGCCGCGGCCAGATTGAGCGTTACAGTGGTACGGCCGTCGCCCTTATTCGCAGAAGCGATTAACAAGCGTTTGAGTTTTCGCGATGCGGCGGCGGCGATCAGGGATATAACCAGCTGGTTGTACGGCGCGATGTCACGTGGATCGAAATCGTTAAACGCGACCAGGCCCGGATCGAGCCGCTTCGGCCTCAGATCCACTTCATACGCGGGATAGCCCAGCTGACGAAGCTGGACAGCCGAGTCATCTACACGATTGCCGCGATTCCGCTCCCACTCGAAGTACGGCCTCGTATGACGAAAAGGGAGGTCGTCATCATCTACACCGGCCACCACTTCTGATTCGGAGATCTCTTCTGAGGCCGGTTCAGGCGCCGCATGAGATTCGGAGATATCTTCCGAATCCGGTTCAGGCGCAGCGTCAGATTCAGAGATCTCCTTCGAGGCCGATTCAAGCGTCGCAAAAAGCCGGACGTCGCCCAGCTTCGGTCTATTCACGTTCTGATGGCTTGCGCCATTTCTATTGTTTATATTTTCAGCGAATTCTTCCATATCTTGAGTCTTTCCATTCCACTAAATCAGAGCAGGGGAGGCCGGCGTGGCGCCGCTTATCGGCTCGCCAGAATCTGAAAAACCTGAGCGCGGTCGAGAACTATGACGAGTGCCGGGATCATTGCCCCGAGCAGCAGCGCGAGTCCCACCCAGCGCAACCCCCACAATACCCGGCGGCGGCCGCGCTGGGCTGGCGTCAATGTCTCAGGGATCATCGCCAACACGGGAGTCCCCAGGTAATACTCGACATCGCGGTCGTTGTGGATCAGGAAGAGGCGCGGTATCTCCCGCGCCGATGCGATCAGCAGCCCCAACGCCAGCGCGATTCCCGCTCCGATCAGCTTGAGCATCAGGCGATTCGGCCCGACAGGCGCCGTGCGCGCGATGGGCGCGTCGATCACCTGAAACGTCTCTCCACTCCGACCGTCATCGCCGGACAGTTTCCGCAGCGATTCTTGTTTATCCATCAGCCAGTTGTATCGTCCCATTAAACGATCGTATTCGGCCTTCGCCTCATTGAGCCTAATGGTGGATGCGGTTTCCTTATCGGCGTTGGACTGCTCTTTGGGTAGCTCTTTCAAACCCTCTGCTTTGCGGCTCAGATCGCGCCGCGTAACTTCCAGTTCGGTTTCAAGGCGCTGCAATTCGCGTCGCATCGTGCGAAGTTCAAGGGCCTCGGGCGACGCCGAGTTACCAGCCGCGCCTGAACTCGCTCCGCTGGCCGCTTCAAGCCGCGTGATCTCCTGGTTGATCGAGGCCAATTGAGACTTCGCCTGGATCATCTTGGGATTCTTCTCGGTGGCGGTTCTGGCGAGATCTTTGATCTGCCCTTCGACCTCGGCCCTTCGCGCCAGTAGAATTCCGTAAGCGTTGTTCGACGCAAGCCGGCTGGCGGGCGGGGCGGAACTGACCAGTTTCTCCTGTTCGGCGATCTGCCGCTTCTGCTCGTCTATCTGTCGCGCGAGCATGAACTCCCTGTCGCCGAGCGAGCCGATAGAGTCGGCGGCGGCAAGTCGCTGTGCGCGGACCACCGAGGGGTTGTTGTTGAGGCTCCCACTTCGGAGAAGCGCCATATCGCGTTGCGGCGCGAGCCCCTGTAACTGCGTTTCGATATCCACGACCTGGGATTGGAACCGTTCGAGTTCTGCCGCGGCCTGACGACGGATCGTGGCGTTCGTATTGTCGAAGATCGAAATAAGGTCCGCCACCACGCGCTGGGCGACCGCTGGATCGGTATAACGGTAACTGACCGTCAGCGACTCCGGCGCGTCTGGGTAATAATTGCGCATTTTGACTTCGATCTTGATCGCTTTACGCAGGCGCTCAACCGCCACGCCCGGATCGGAGACCACCCCGGGAGGCTGACGATAAAGATCGTAACGACGGACGATCTCCGTCAGATTTCCCTGGCTGGTCATTCGCTGCGTCAAAGCTGTCAGCGGGGGGCTTGACGGCAGACGGTCATCATTGCCATTGCCCTGGTTTGAGATCACGATTAACGCGTGAGATTCGTAGACACTGGGGATGTGGCGGATGATCTGTTGTGTCGCAATTAACACGGAAGTGGCCACAAGGATAATCAGCAGCTTCTTCCGCCACAGGATGCCTAAATATTCAAACAGACCTCGCGGTCTCAGAATTTCCATAATTACTTCACACCTCGAATTACCTCGAACTACCTCGAACTGCCTCCTGATCCATCCCTACTACTCAGTAATACCCGCGGCTGTACGCGGACACACGAATCCCGTAGATGTGTAGACCATAAAGGAAACCTCGTGACGAGGCAGCGCACCGGTTTTCAGCAGACCTATTTTCAGCGGGGGCCGTATATAGGTCCTGTCCGAATATGACGCGGTTATCTATTTGTCCTTCTGGGACGGCAGAGGCAAGGAAAAGCTCTGGGTGCAGATCCTTTACCGCTTATCAATTATCAAGTTGAACCTTCTCCTCCAAACCTTGCGACTCACCGATCTTTCTTCTTCAATAGTTATTTAAGAAGTGATCGAACCTCTCGCAGGCCTGCACGCATTGGGCAATCGTGCAAGCCGGCTTCCTATTCAACTGAAATCGCTGTGATAGCCTCACGGTAAACTCTTGTGCCACTAATCGAATTATTAACATACGAGTATTACTAGCGCTCGCGTTCCCCGCGTGGTCGGCCTAATTTGGTGTGGCTATCTGCAACACCGGATGTGGCCGGAATCCACAAAATCAATTATCAATTCACTGTCTTGCGCCAATTGATTACGGAAATCGTTCATTTTACTTCGCATAAGCAATGCGCTAGTTTCTTCGGAAATTATTTGTGCAAGAGATATGCCAATCTCTTTGGAGCCGAGTCCGGTTACGCCTTGCGAACGAATATCCAAGGCATAACCGAAGGGCAAGAGGTGAAAGATTTGGTTACCTACAGCGGTTTTCATGTGGATGAATAGCCACAGAGATCACCGCAGACCACAGAGAAATCATGAACTCCTTGATTGCTTTCCGTGTCCTGCGGTGTGCTCCGTGCCCTGCGGTGGCTAACCGTCTTCATACGCCTGAAAATCGGGATAAATGATTGAATGGAGGGTCCCATGACGAGGTTTCACATTGCGCCATTGCTGGCCGCGCTCGCGCTCATCACGACCGGCGGCGGCGCGTCACAGAAAGGAGCCGCAGAATTAATGACAAAAGTCGATCATCTCGTCTATGCCACACGCGACTTGAATCGCGGCGTCGAGGAAATCGAGAAGATCCTGGGCGTTCGAGCTACTCCAGGTGGTCAACACCCGGGGAGTGGAACGCGAAACGCCCTGATCACACTGGGTCCGGCAATCTATCTGGAGATCATCGCGCCTGACCCGGAGCAGCCGCCTCCCAAAACGCCACGCCCATTCGGGATCGACGGGCTGAAGGAGTCGAGGCTCGTCGCGTGGGCGGCCAAGGGCAGTGATCTCGGGCGTCTGAGGGATGAAGCAGCGCGCAAGGGGGCGCGCCTCGGTGAAGTACTGTCCGGGAGTCGGCGGCGGACGGACGGGGTTCTTCTGTCGTGGCGCTATACCGATCCACAGACGGTCCTGGCTGACGGACTTGTCCCATTTTTCATTGACTGGGGACAGTCGCCCCATCCCGCCCGTACGGCGGCGCAGGGCGCCTCGCTGATCGCCCTGCGCGCGGAACACCCCGACGCGCAACGCGTTCAGCGCCTATTAAACGAACTCGGACTCGATCTTCCCGTGCAAACGGGGGCGACGCCTGCGCTCGTTGCGGTCATTGACAGCCCGCGTGGCCGCGTGGAGTTGCGATAAGAGCGTGTTTTAAAAGCTTCGATTTGAGCCTGCGCAGCAGGCTTCAGAAAAGCGCTTTTATAGGAAGTCGAAGTGATTCCTCGAACGGTTTGAATTACCTGGCGCCTTGAGCGGCTCTGATATCGTAGATCCATAGCGCGCCGAGGTCGCGTATGTAAAGCTTGCCGTTCGCGATCACCGGATGGGTCCATGACTTCTCTCCCCTGTTGCGGCGTTGCGGCTGATCCGGCGGCGTGAAGCGTCCCTTCTCACGGTAGCCTTCGGGCGTCGCCTCCACCAGCGCCACGTCGCCGTTCTCGGCGTGCATGTACAAGTGGCCGTCAGCGTACGCTACCGAGCAGGGGCCGAGAGCTTTGTCCTGCCACTTTAATTTGCCGGAGAGGAACTCAGCGGCGACCAGTCCCTCGCGGGTAGAGCCGTACAAATGATCACCTACCAGCACTGAGCCTCCGAGGATGTTGGGTAGACCACGCGTGAAATAAATCTGCTCCGCCGCGACTCCGTCCTGGCTGGCCTTCAGTTTGACCAATCCGCCCCCGATGCCGTTGGCGGCGCCATAAACATAATCGTCACGCGCCACCGGCGTGGCCATTTGCGCCGGGCCTTTGGCAGCCTCCGAGTAGCGCCAAAGAAACTTGCCCGTCTTTGCGTCCACACCGACGACGCCTTTGCTAAGGAACTGAACATATTGCTTGCGACCGCCGCCCTGAACGACGATGGCCGAAGCGTAGCCGGCCGGGTCGCCGCCCGGCACGGCAGATTTCCATATGACCGCGCCGGTCTTCTTGTTCAGCGCCACCAGCGTAGCCTGCTCGCCGCCGGGAGTGACCACCACCAGATCTCCATCAACCAACGGAGATTCGGAGTATGCCCACACTCCGGGTTGGCCTCCGAAATCTTTGCGGAGACTCTTCTGCCAGCGAATCTTCCCCGTAGCAGCCTCCATGCACGCCAGGTCGCCGTCGGAACCGAGCGCGTAAATCAGCTCGCCGTCAATCGTCGGAGTGGATCGGGCCATCGGGTAA
>DATEMG010000411.1:0-6357 GCA_035275805.1 Blastocatellia bacterium | reverse complement strand
GCAAATCATCGCGGCGGCCATGCACAAGCTTGTCCGCATTGCTCACGGAGTGTTGAAAAATCAACGGCCGTACGATCCAAATTATGCGGCGGCCGATTGACAACCAACACGGTATCTACCGCTCGCGGTACTGATCCAGTCTCACGTGTTCTAATCCAGTTGATGATTCAGGACTGTTTTAAGCCGCGAGGGATGACAGGCTCGAATCTTCCGCCTTCCAACAGTCGGTAGCGCTCATTGCGCCAGACTACCTCGCGCCCCACAAAGCCTCCTATCCACGTGGCGAAGCTGAGCATGTCCTGCAGCGGAATCAGCCAGAACCGCCGCAACGTTTCACGGTCGTCGAGCAGGCGCAATCCCAACTCATACGCCAGGGAGAACCGCGCCGACGCCACCGCGAGCAATAAAGGCCCGCTCCACCAGAATGGCGCGGCTAGGAACAGCAGCAAGGCCCAGGGAAGGCCGTAGGTAAAGCCCTGTCCGAAGTAACCGGCCGGACGCGAGAAGCGCGAGCTGCGGTTCCATCGCAGGCGATGCTTGAAGCTGCTGGTGAAACCCAGCGCCGTCGCATGGTGGTTGACCGGCTGCGGCAGGAGCGCGACTTCGTAACCGGCCTCGGAGGCCCACTGGCCGAGCACGAAATCATCAGCCACATAGTCGGCCATCGCCGCGAATCCGCCGATCGCCCGCAGGCAATCGCGGCGCACGGCCATCGAAGGGCCGAGTGTGAACTTCATTCCCTCCAAATGATTGGCCACCACCACGCCCGCCATGAATTCCGTGCTCATCCCCAGCGCCTCCAGCTTCGACCACAAGTCCGCGCCCGGCGCGCCGCGATAAAGGTTGGTCGCCGCGCCGACACGCTCCGGCGCAAAGGCCGCGGCGACCCGCTGCAGGTAATCCTTGCTGACCGAAGTGTCGCTGTCGGTGATCACCAGGATGTCGGCGCTGGCCGCCTCGGCCATTTTTTCCATGCTGTAGACCTTGGCGTTCGCATAGGGCGGCTCGCCGGTCAGGATCAGGCGCGCCGGGACGCGCGGGTAGCGCTCCATCAACCGCTCGGCGACCGCAACCGCCGGATCGTCTGCGCGTCTGACGGCGAAGAGAATCTCGAATGTGGGATAGCCCTGCAGGAAGAAACTCTCCAGGTGTCGCTCCAGGTCGGGGTCGGCGCCACGCAGCGGTTTGAGCAGTGAAATCGCTGGCGCGGCGGCGACTTCAGGCTCAGCCTCATCTCGCGCCTTGTATAGTTTTCGCGCGGCCACTATAGCCAACAGATAATAGACGAAGCCTCCCGCGGAGGCCGCCAGGAGTGGAGAAAGAAAAATGAAATAGAGTAAATCGGATATGCCAAATGCCATATGCCATATGCTACATGAAATATGGCATACGGCATATGGCATATGAACCGGCGTCAGAGAGGAGCGCGCGGGCGCCGCGACGGCAAAGAAAAATGAGTCAGCGGCCTCAATTCTCTTGTCAGGCGGCCGGGCATGGGAGAACATTTGACCATTCAACCATCAATTGCTGGGATGTTCCCCAAACACGTTCGATGATCAGTGTGTGGCGCGCCCTTGCGCATCACGAGGGCATTCGCTCAAGGTCCACAACCGATTCGACACAATGAGGAACTATGGCGCCCGCTACGAAGCTCTTGATCGGTTCCAGCTTTCCGAAACGGGTTAGTAGGAATTGGAGTATGTATACGGAGGAACACTAATATGTATTCGAGAAGAGAGTTCGGAAGACTTGCGCTGGCCGGCTTGCCAATGACGGTCGCGTTCGCGCAAGGTTCTTCAAAGATCAACAGTAGCTTCAACGGCGTGCGGATCGGAGTGCAGTCGTACAGCTTCCGCAGTCTTCCACTGGACGACGCCATCAAGGCGATGGCCGGGATCGGCATCGGCGAATGCGAATTGTTCTCAGGCCACGTCGAGCCGCGCATCGGGCCTCCGCCCGGGGCGCGACCGCCGCAAAGCCCGACAGGAACAGGCAGCGGCGAGATGACGCCGGAAATGCGCGAAGCGATGCGCGAGGCGGCGCGCAAACGGCAGGAGGAGACCCGCAAGTGGCGGTTGTCGGTCCCGCTTGATCATTTCAAAGACGTCCGCAATAAGTTCGATGCCGCCGGGATCAAACTGCAAGCCTACAACCTGAGCTTCAATGACAATTTCACTGACGAAGAGATTGACCGCGGCTTCCAGATGGCCGAGGCGCTCGGAGTCGCGCTCATCACCGCATCCTCGACGTTGAGCGCGGCCAAGCGGGTTGCGCCCTTCGCCGAGAAATATAAGATCACCGTCGCCATGCACGGTCATTCCAATCTGACCGACCCGAATCAGTTCGCCAAGCCTGAAAGCTTCGCGGCGGCGCTGGCGATGTCGAAATACTTTGCGATCAATCTCGACATCGGCCATTTCTTCGCCGCCGGGTTCGATCCGGTCTCATATATTGAGGCCAATCACGCCCGCATCACCAACTTGCACATCAAAGATCGCAAAAAGGAGAATGGGCCGAACACTCCCTGGGGGCAGGGCGATACTCCTATCAAACAGGTCCTCCAACTCCTGAAAGGGAAGAAGTATGACATCCCCGCCAATATCGAATACGAATACCAGGGCGAAGACACCGTGGTCGAAGTCGGAAAATGCTTTCAATATATCAAGGACTCGCTCGCGTAAATGACTGAGGACCACCAACCCACCTCATTGGAGAATTGATAGATATGAAACGAGATAAAATCACACGACGAAAATTCGTTGCGGGCACGACCGGCGCTGCGCTCAGCGCGATGATCGTCCCGCGTCACGTGCTCGGCGGAGTCGGTTACAACGCGCCGAGCGACACAGTCAACTTCGCGCTAATCGGCTGCGGCGGCCAGGGCAAGACCGACTCTGGAGAACTCGTGGCCGGGGGCCAGAACATGGTGGCGCTCTGCGACGTGGACTTCGGTTACGTCGACCGCGAAATCGCCCGCGTCACCAGAGACCGTGGACCTCGTCCCGGCGCTCCTCAGATGAGTGAGGAGCAGCAGCGGGCGATGGAAGACCGCAGGGCGCGGATGGTCAAATTGCAGGAGGCGTATAAGACGGCCAAACGCTACTCCGACTTCCGCAAGATGCTAGAACAGCAGAAAGACATCGACGCGATCATCGTCGCCACGCCCGACCACACGCACGCCGTCATCGCCAAGACCGCGATGGAGCTGGGCAAACACGCTTATGTCGAGAAACCGCTCACCTGGTCGGTGCATGAAGCCCGCGTCCTGCGCGAGACAGCCGCGCGCAAGAAGGTCGTCACACAGATGGGAAACATGGGACATTCGAGCGATGGCGCGGCGCTCGTCAATGAATGGGTGCAGGCCGGAGTGATCGGGCCTGTGCGTGAAGTCTACGTCTGGACGAATCGTCCCCTCGGTTTCTGGCCACAGGGCGTCCCGCGTCCGGGGAAACTTCCGGCGCCTGCCGAGGCGGCGGCCCCGGCGAACGGCGCAGGGGCAAGCGGCGGGCCAACCGCCGGCCCCACCCCAGCGGTCCCAGCCGGCGGTATGTTCGGAACCGATTGGGACTCCCGTCTGGTTAACAAAGCGCTGGCCGCGGCGATGGACGGCGAATACCCAACGCCCGCCGGGTTGGAGTGGGATCTCTTTCTCGGCCCGGCGCCCGAAGTGGCGTACCATCCGATCTACCATCCGTTCAACTGGCGCGGGTGGCTGGATTGGGGCACAGGCGCGATCGGCGACATGGCCGCTCACCTGATCGATCACCCGTACTGGGCTTTGGGGTTGACCTATCCGACCAGCGTCGAAGCCACGTTCACGCCGTGGGGGGTGGACATCAAGAACAACAAGGTCAGCTATCCAATGGGAACTCACGTCGTCTACAAATTCCCGGCGCGCGGCGCTCAACCGCCGGTCAAGCTCACCTGGATGGACGGCGGATTGATGCCCGGACGTCCCGACCTGCTGCCGGATAATGTGCCGCTCGATCCGGGCGGGGGCGTCATCTTCATCGGCGAAAAAGGCATCCTCGTTCACGGCACATACGGCTCGCGCCCGAAGCTCTACCCGGAGTCGTTAATGGATGTGGCGGCGAAAGTTCCGAAGACTTACCTCCGCGTCGAGAAGAACAACGACGGCCCGAACGCGGAGGCGAAGCACCGGATGAACTGGGTCAACGCCATCAAGGGCAAGGAGAAGGCCACCTGCCCCTTCGAATACGCCAGCCGACTGACCGAAACGATGCTCCTCGGCGTCGTGGCCATGAAAGCCGGACAGGGCAAGCGCATCTATTACGACGGCGAGAAGGGCCAGATCACGAACGACTCCAACGCCAACCAGTATTTGCAACGCGAATACCGCAAAGGCTGGAGCCTCTGAGAAGAGGATCGAAGATCGAGGATCGAAGATCGAGGATCGAAAATCGCGTTATCGCGCGCAAGGCGATCCTCGATCCTCGATCCTCGATTGGATGGCCGCATAAGCGCTTGTTGAGTTGCGCGGAAGCGACAAATAGAGTCACACTGGCGTTCAGAAAATTTCCCCTATTTTGGAACACCATGAAAGTACGCGTCGGTTACACCTGCTGTATGGTAATAGACTTTCTAGGGGTCGGCTTTGACGAAAGACATATTGCCGAGGAACTTCAAACAGATGTTGAAAAAATTGTTGAGGACAGTGGCTTCAGCATGCAAACCGATTGGGAACTACGGTTCGACGCGCATTTCACCAATGCGAGAGAGGTATTAGTCAGTAAAAATAGAGTCGGCTCTTACCCCAGCGACAGGGCCAAACGAATAACCATTGTCATTCCAGTTCCCTACATTGAAGTAGTTCCATGGGGCGTTAAAAGAGAGCAACATACTTACGACATCGACCATTTTGACAAGCTTATGAGGAACTTCTACGCGCTGGGTGTTAATTATGCCGCGTTCTCCAATAGAACAGACTACATTATGGACAGCATGAGAAGAGGCATCAGGCACAGCTTCCATGAGGGTTTCACCGTAAATAAAGTGAAGGTGAAGTTGAATAGCGATCAAACAAGACCACTTAGCCAATAGAGCATCGCCACTCAGCTCTGACGTACAGCGCAATCGTCGGGTAGAGGCGATTTACGACATCAGCCGAGCCATTCCTATTCAAAAGGCAATCCCACGTAATTTTCCGCCAGCGCCGTAGCGGCCGCGCGCGAGTTGGCAACATATTCCAATTCGGCCAGTTGGATCCGCCGTTGAAACGGGGTGGCGTCCGGGAAGCGGTGGAGCAGCGAAGTCATCCACCACGAAAAATGCTCGGCCCGCCAGACGCGGCGCAGGCAGGTCTGCGAATAGCGGTCAAGCATCTCGGTCTTTCCCGCCCTGTAATAATCTCCGAACGCCCGCGAGAGCGATCGAACGTCGGCGGCGGCCAGGTTGAGCCCCTTCGCGCCTGTAGGCGGCACGATGTGCGCGGCGTCTCCGGCGAGGAACATCCGGCCGTATTGCATCGGCTCGACGACGAAGCTGCGCATCGGCGTGACGCCTTTCTGAATGATCGGCCCCTCTTTCAAGGCGAGGTCGCCGCCGGCGTCCAGCCGCGTCTCCAATTCCCCCCAGATACGGTCATCGGGCCAGGTAGAGATCTCTTCGTGTGGGTCGCATTGGATGTAGAGTCGCGTGATCTGCGGCGAGCGCATGCTGAAGAGCGCGAAGCCGCGTTCGTGATGGCAGTAGATCAGCTCTTTCGACGGTGGTTTGGATTCGGCCAGAACGCCGAGCCAGCCGAAAGGATAAGTCCGCTCGTATACGGTCAGCGCGCCTTCGGGAACTGACTCGCGGCAGACCCCGTGAGAGCCGTCGCAGCCCGCGATGAAGTCGCAGGTGATCTCCCGCTCCCCGCCCGCCCATCGAAAGCGAATCTTCGGCGACTCGCCGTCGAAGTCATGAACGCTCACGTCATCGACCTCGAAGAATATATCCGCTCCCGCGTCGAGCCGCGCGCCGATCAAATCCTTGACGACCTCGGTCTGGCCGTAGACCGTAATGGCGCGCCCGCCTGTCAATTCATGCATATTGACGCGATGGCGGCGCCCACGAAAACTCAGCTCGATGCCGTGGTGGACGAGTCCCTGTCGCCGCATCCGCTCGCCGACGCCCGCTTCGTTGAGGATGTCTACAGTGCCCTGCTCCAAAACACCCGCCCGGACGCGGCTCTCGACGTACTCGCGGCTGCGTGTTTCGATCACGACGGACTCGACGCCTTGCAACCACAACAGACGGCCGAGCAGCAATCCCGCCGGGCCTGCTCCGACTATTCCGACCTGTGTTCGCATGGCTCCTCCGAAAATAGTGGGGAGTGGGGAGTAGGGAGTGGGGAAT
>DATEMG010000410.1:0-13784 GCA_035275805.1 Blastocatellia bacterium | reverse complement strand
CTTGGGGAAAACCTCCGGGTAAGCATCGCTTCCAGCGCGCAGGCGTGGGGAAGGAGGAAGCAGACATCTCCCCCAAGGTGTCTAGCTTGCGTCGAGTGATTGTCACTTGCGATCCTGCGCATCCAGCCCCATGCGCGCTGTGGGCCTCCAATGAGTCTTCCACTCACGCCTGCGCGCAGGAAGCGACGCGTACCCGGGAGCCTGCGGATCACGCTGACGACATGACACGGCCCTGACCATATGCGTCGTCGTTGTGATCCGCAGACAAATTGTTAATTTCAGAACGGAATCTCGTCGTCTTCTATGCTCACAAGCTCTTCCTGTGAGCCGTGTCTGCCTTTAGAAGTTTTTTTTGGATTGTTTGAATTGCCCTGCGGTTTAGGCGCCGGGGCGGGCGTTTGATTGGCGACCGCGACCGCTTCTGCGGCGTGGGCGCCGGGCGTGTCGGTCCGATGACCAAGGAACTGAATCTCTGTCGCGGAAACCTCGGCGCTGAAACGCTTCTGTCCTTCACGGTCGGTGTACTCCTCCAGCCGCAAACGTCCTTCGACGTAAACCTGACGGCCTTTGGCCAAATATTCGTTGGCCAACTCCGCCTGCCGTCCCCAGGCCGTCACGCGGAACCATGTCGTATGCTCTTCTGATTCGCCTGTGGCGTTCTTACGCTTTTCGGTCGTGGCGATGGACATTTTGCAAAGAGCCGTGCCCTGAGGCGTGTACCGCAATTCAGGGTCGCGGCCCAAATAACCGACGATTGTGATCTTATTGAACGACATACGCTGGTCTCCCTCCTACTCTTGGCGTCTTTTCTCGATGCGTAACTGAAACGCGGACGCAGTCTAGTCATTTCTTAAGTGTGTGTCAAGTATGAAACGAAAGATTTATTTCTGAAACGAGAAAATCTTTCCGCTCATTTCGACAAGGGGCGCGGGCTTGGTTTGGCGTAGATCTTGGATTTGTTTTCGAGGGCTTTTGAGAGGTTGATTATTGTCAGCAGGTCGGTTTGGGCGCGTTCGGCCTCGTCGGTATTAAAGACCTTGTTGCTTTGGTGAACTGGGTTGTGGGCGAACTCCGAGATTAAAGTAGCGAGTTTGCGGATTGAATCGTCGAATTCGGGGACAGTGTCTATCTCTTTATCGATCTCGACTTCGTTGGCCATCTCTCCGAGCGCGATCAGCGATCGCAGCGTCCTGGCGCATTTGTTAATCGATCTGGCGCTCTTAGCCAACTTGCCTGGCGTCAGTATTGTCGCCTCGTGATCCTGCAAGAGTCCTTTGCCGAGCAACTGGATATCGCGGAAGTTTTTGGTGAATTGTTCACGAGCGTAGGCGCGTTCGCGTTCGCGTTCGAGTCGTTTATCCGGCGTCTGCTGAAACGGGCCAGGCTTGCTGGAGTGGGCTGCGACTGCCGTTGAAGGACTCAGGCAAAGGGATAACAGGAATTGGGGAAGACATTGGCGCAGCTTATACATTATGGCTCCTTCTTCATAGGACTTATGGGACTTATGGGACTTATGGGACCTGTGTCACACAAGTCCCATAAGTCTTATAGGTTCTATAAGTCCTATTCGTTCACACCCGCGTGAATGCTTTGCGCGCGGCTTCGATCGTTCGTTCGATGATTTCGTCGGTGTGCGCGATCGAAGCGAAGGCGGCCTCGAACTGTGACGGGGCGAGGTATACGCCCTCGTCCAGCATGGCGTGGAAGAACCGGGCGAAGGCTTCGCGGTCGCTGCGATTGGCCGTGGCCCAATCGCGTACGGGCTCCGATGTGAAGAAGGTAGTGAACATCGAGCCTACGCGGTTGCTGACTGTCGAGACTCCGGCCTCGCGCGCAGCGTCGGCCATTCCGGCGACCAATCTTGCGGACTTTCTTTCTAGCCCTTCGTAAACGGCCGGGTCTTTCAACAGCCGCAGCGTCGTCAGCCCGGCCGTCACCGCCAGTGGGTTGCCTGAGAGCGTGCCGGCCTGATAGACAGGACCGACTGGGGCGACCGCTTCCATAATCTCGCGCCGCCCCCCGAAGGCGCCAACGGGCAATCCTCCGCCGATGATCTTTCCGAGCGTAGTCATGTCGGCCTTGACGCCGTAGAGTCGCTGAGCGCCGCCGCGCGCGACACGGAATCCGGTCATCACTTCGTCGAAGATCAAGACCGCGCCATGACGTTCGGTTACGCGGCGGACGGCCTGGAGATAGCCTTCCTCGGGCGGCACGCATCCCATGTTGCCGACCACCGGCTCGATGATCACCGCCGCGATCTGGTCGCCGGCTTCGTCAAAGACTCTTCCGAGAGCTTCGGCGTCGTTGAACGGGACGGTGATGGTGTTCTGCGCGACTTCAGGCAGTACTCCCGGCGAATCGGGCAATCCGAGCGTCGCCACGCCCGACCCGGCGCGAACCAGCAAGCTGTCGCCGTGGCCGTGATAACAGCCTTCGAATTTGACGATCTTCGGACGGCCCGTGAATCCGCGCGCCACGCGCAGCGCCGACATCGTCGCTTCGGTGCCGCTGGAAGTCAGCCTCAGCAATTCGATCGAGGGGAAAGCCTCGATCACCTCTTCCGCGAGTTCGATCTCAAGTTCGGTCGGCGCGCCGTAGCTCGTCCCCCGCGCTGCGGCCTCCTGGATGGCGGCGATGACTTGCGGATGCGCGTGGCCCAGGATCATCGGCCCCCAGGACCCGACATAATCGATGTACTCGCGCCCGTCGGCGTCGGTGATCGTCGCGCCGGCCCCCCGCCGGATGAATAGAGGCGTCCCGCCCACGCCGCGAAACGCGCGGACGGGGCTGTTGACTCCGCCAGGAATCACTTTCCTGGCGCGTCCAAACAGTGCGGTCGATTGTGGGTATTTGTCGCTCATTTGGTCGTCTGGTCGTTGGTTTATTTTGATGGGAGAGTCGGATCGGGCGGGACACAGTTTACAAGCATCTTGCGAGAAGTCCAGCGTGTGTGGGATGATTCACGTTACGCCAAATCAACCGAAAAACTTTGGGAAAGTCTTTATGCCACAGAGACACAGAGCCACAGAGAATAAGAAGAGAAGGGGAGACAAGGAGACAAGATGTTTTTCTACCTTTCTCCTTGTCCCCCCTCTTTTCTTATCTCTGTGGCTGCGGTGGCTCTGTGGCTAGTTTAAGGGGGCAGTTTTGAATTCCGAACTGAGCCATCTCATCTCACTGCAGGACGTCGACGTCGAAATCAAGCGATTGACGGAAGAACTCGAATCGCTTCCCGCGCGTCGCGGCGAGCTCGAGCGCCAGTTCGCAGAATCGTTCAAAGAGTATCTCGGCGCCAAACAGGAACTCGAAGACGCGCAGGCGGCGAGGCGGCGGCTCGAAGGCGAGCTGGAGCATGAACAGGAGAAGCATCAGAAGTTCAAGAACGACCTGATGAAGGCCACCAACGAGCGCGAGTACACCACGGCGGTACGTGAGATCGACGTCGCGCGCAAAGCCGTCAGCGCGCTTGAAACCGAGATTCTCAAACTGATGGAGCGCATCGAAAAGCTGGAAGCCCAGGTGGCCGCAGCGAAGCCGGAGATAGAATCTCGACGCATCCAGATAGACGGCCAACTGAAAGAATGGATCGTGGCCGCCGAGACTAACCAGCAGAGGCTCGAGGCTTTGAGAGCCGAGCGCGGCGCGAAGATGCAGGCCCTCGGCCCGGAGGCCCGCGCGACATATCTGCGCCTTTCGAGGATGCGCAGCGGGTTCGCGCTGGCCGAGGCTCGCGACTACTCATGCATGGCCTGCCGGATGAAGATCCGCCCGCAGGTCTTCGCCGACATCCGCAGGGGCGAGGCGATTTTCACCTGCGAAAGCTGTGGGCGGATTCTCTACTTCAAAAAGGAACCGGCGATCACTTGATCGCCCGGCGCCCATTCATTCTTTGCCTCAGGGCTTCAAACAACACCACCCCGGCGGCCACGCTCACGTTCAGCGAATTGATCTTTCCGCGCATCGGAATTGAAACAATCGCGTCACACTTTTCCCTGACCAGCCGGCGGACGCCTTTGCCCTCGCCGCCCAACACGACCGCCAGCGGAATTCCCAGGTCGAAATCGGAATAAAGATTCCCGGTCCCGCCTTCGACTCCAACGACCCACAACCCGCGGTCTTTCAATTCGTCAATCAGCGGAACCAGGTTGGTCACTCGCGCGACGCGGACATATTCGACCGCGCCCGCAGAAGTCTTGGCCACGGTTTCGTTCAGGCCGGCGGCGCGGTGTTCCGGGATGAAAACGCCGTCAACGCCCGCGCACTCGCAGGTCCGCAGAATGGCGCCCAGGTTGTGCGGGTCTTCGACGCCGTCTAGCAACACTACCAGAGGCGGGTCGCCCATCGAATCGAGAATCGTTTCGGCTTCGACGTATGCGCCTTTCCGGTCGGTCGGCGCGAGGAGCGCCACCACTCCCTGATGATTCGCGTGGCGGGTCAATTCGTCCAGCTCGCGCCGGTCTCGTTTTTCGACCGCCACGCCCGCGCGGCGCGCGGCCTCGACGAGTTCGTTCAGGCGCGATTGATGCGCGCCTGACGCGATCAGGATTTTGTGAATCTTGCGCCGGCGCGCGCGCAAAGCTTCGAGCGCCGGCGCAAGACCGTATATTTGATTCATCGCGTCGATTAGCCTCAACAATAAGGGATTCGGATTCCGGGGCGCGATTATACCGCCGGAACCATGTGTCCGCTCGCGTACCGACCCCTTGCGCGACCGGGCCTAAGATCATGAATAGGACTAATAAGTCTTGTGCGTCTTATAAGTCTTATAAGTCCCATTCACAATACTCACACGGATTTTCCGCAGGAGGCAAAATGGGAGACACGAGCGTCCAGAAGGTCAAGTCGGAGTATTCGCCTAAAGGGAAGATGGGGCAGAAGTATCTCGCTTCGGGCATTCACATTTCGATGCGTCTTTGGGAGGGGGAACAGCCGGGCGAGGCCAAGCCGGCGACCGCGCGCGATTACGAGACCGTCGGTTACGTGATCGGCGGGCGAGCCGAACTGCATCTTGAAGGGCAGATGGTGCTGCTCGAACCAGGCGATTCATGGGTCGTGCCGAAAGGGACGTCGCACGCCTACCGCATTCTGGAGCCGTTCACCGCTGTCGAAGCGACCTGCCCGCCTGCCGCCGTCCACGGCCGCGACGAGACCTGAAGCCGAATTCAAGGCGCTATCTTGATTTTGCATGTCCGGCGTGGAATCATCGCGAGTATGAAAGATAAGCTCGCGACAAGGCTGCGCCAGACGCCGTTCTGCGCGGTTCTGATGGTCGGGGCGCTGCTCTGCGCGTGCGCCGCTCCTGGGCAGGTTACGTCATCATTGCCCGGAAGCGGGCTTCAAAACTACCCTCCGGTCATCGAGGACACGCCCGAGCGCCGGCAGGCCGCCTTTGAAGCATGGAAAAAACTCATCGCCGAGTTCCAACTGCCGGAGACGAGGCTCGAACTGGAGCCCGTGTTGAACACTCCTCGCGCCTTGCCGGCGGAGATTGCCGGGCGCATCTCCATTCAAACAAAGGCCGGCGCGTTTGGCGAACTTGAAGCGAAAGAGGCCCTGCGGCGGTTCATCGAACGCGCAAGCGGCGCGCTTTTCCCGAATCACACGAACGGCCCGGCGTCGGGCTCGGTCGGCCTTAAAGACATTTCGCTGGTCTCTTTCACGGACGACGGCAATTTTTATCGCGCGGTTTACCGCCAGGCCAATTACCCGTTCCCCATCTCCGGCGGCTACGGCGAATTGAGACTCGCCGTTGGCAAAAATGGAACGCTGCTACAATTGAACGACCGCATAATTCCGGCGCTAGATCTGCCCACGCGCGCCGAGATTGCCCCGCAATCGCTCGTGGACAAAATGGTCGGCCGCGAATTCGGGTACACGAGCATAGCCGGACAACCGCTGAGTTATAAGATTGCGAGCAGTTCGGAAGTCACAGTCAAAGACCTGGTCGTCTATCCGAAACAGGAAGGGAACAGGATCACGATTCATCTCGCTTACCCCGTCGAAGTCGGACAGGGGACGACCTGGACTGTTTACGTGGATGCGATTACCGGCCAGGAGATCGATGTGAAGCAGAATTTCGCGACATAGCAAGGGTAGGGCAAACTGCCAGTTTGCCCGGGTTTCACGAAAGGCCGAATTGAAGGAGACAAGGCGAAGATCCTGGGAGCGCAGGCATCCTTGCCTGCATGCATCGGACAGTCGGTCATTGCCGGAAACCTAGCAGGCAAGGATGCCTGCGCTCCCAGGCAGATTGCCTGGTTTTCCCTAAAGACCGCATTGAAAGACTCAAGGCAAACTGCCAGTTTGCCCTACCTTTTTCGAGGAGATCAAAACAATGAGGGTATGTCTTTTGATAATGCTGGTGTCCTATCTCTTCGCCCTGACGCCGGGCGCGAGCTTCGCGGAGGCGGCCCAGCGGGCGCAAAGCTCGCTGGAGGGCGCGAAATCGGAGGTCGAGAAGCTGATCGGCGCGAGCGGGGCGGAGTCGGTGGGCGTGGCGGTTTACGACCCCGAGACGAAACAGACCATGCTCGTTAATGAGCGCGCCAGCTTCCATGCGGCGAGCACGATGAAGCTGGCGGTGATGATGGAGGTCTTTCGGCGCGCCGACCGGAAAAGGATCCCGCTCAACGAGCCGGTCGAGGTCAAAAACAAATTCTTCAGCATCGTCGACGGCAGCGAATACAGGTTGAACAGGGACGACGACAGCGACCAGGAGATTTACGATCGCATAGGGCAGTCGATGCCGGTCATTGCGCTGGTCGACCGGATGATCACCTGGAGCAGCAACCTGGCCACGAACCTGCTGGTCGAAAAGGTCAAGGCCGAAAGCGTCACCGAATTGATGCGCGAGCTCGGCGCGAAGGACATCCAGGTGTTGCGCGGGGTCGAAGACCCGAAGGCTTTTCAGGCCGGCAAGAACAATACGACGACGGCTTACGACCTGATGCTACTCCTGCGGTTGATCGCCGAGAACAAATTTCTGAACGGCCGCGTCTGCCAGAAGATTGTCGAGATACTCTCGGCGCAGCGCTTCAACGACGGCATCCCGGCCGGATTGCCCGCCGCGACGCGCGTGGCCCACAAGACCGGCAACATCACCAAACACAACCACGACGCGGCCATCGTCTACGCCCCGGGCCGCAAGGCTTATGTGATCGTCGTATTGACCAAGGGCATCGCCGAACAGAAACGCAGCGCCAGGCTGATCGCCGACATCTCCCGCGTGGTGTACCAGGCGATGGCGCGGTGATATTATCGGGTCTACGCAAGAAAGCGCCGCGCTGGTAGAAAGCGCAACGGCGCGAGGCGCCCCCAACCAAATTCCATGTCGCGGTACATAGCCGGGAGCGGAAGCGACCGGTTTATACCGCTTCCGGTACTGTACAATGATCGGTAAAGTCATCGGCAATTACGAGGTCACGAGTGAACTGGCGCACGGAGGGATGGGCGCGGTCTATCGCGGGCGCCATCTGCATCTGCCGCGCGAGGTGGTGGTCAAATCGATCCTGCTCGGCGCCTTTTCGCCCTCGGCCCAGGATCATCTCAGGGCCAGATTCCGCCGCGAAGCCTTCGTTCAATCGCAGCTCGATCATCCGAACATCGTCCGCGTCTACGAATTCTTCGCCGCCGAGGAGAATTACTATCTGGTGATGGAATACGTGTCGGGGATGAGCCTGCGCGATCTGCTCTCGCGCCAAGGCCCGCCGACTCCGGCCCAGGCCCTCTACCTGCTCAAGCAGGCCCTGGCGGCGCTCGATTACGCGCACGACTTCAGGTCGCAGGAAGAGGCCGATTATCGCCACACAGGGGTCATTCACCGCGACATCAAGCCGGCCAACATGCTGCTCGACGCCAGGGGCAGGCTGAAGATCACCGATTTCGGCATCGTCAAGGTGATGGGCGAGCAGACGGAGTTTGCAATGACCCAATCGGGTTTCCAACCCGGCACGGTCGAATACATGTCGCCGGAACAGTTGCTCGGACAGGAGATCGACGCACGGTCCGACCTCTACAGCCTCGGGGTGACTTTTTACGAGATGCTCACAGGCAGGCTGCCGTTCCGACGTTCGGCGACCGGCTCCGACTGGGAGATTCGTAAAGGCCACATCGAACTCGAGCCGCCTCCGATCCTGGAGCTTCGCCCCGAAATCCACCCGCAGCTCGCGGCGATCATCATGCGCGGGATGGCGAAAAACCCGAACGACCGTTATCAATCCGCCGCCGACTTTCTCGAAGCCGTGTTGGATTACGAACGTAACAACGCGGATAAGGCGCAGGCGCCGCAGGGCCTGAAGAGGAACGTTACGCAGCCGCATACGGCGCCTCTCACGCTGAAGTCGCCCAAGTCCACGGTAATGGACGAAGCGGCCACCCTGCTGGCGGGCCCACGAGACGAATCGACGCCGCCACACAAATCGCATCTCGAGGATCAAGACGACGTCCCAACGAGGGCGGAGGAATCTTCTCCTGCTCGCCCTCTCTTGTATCAAGCGGCGGCCGCTTCGCCCGGCCCTCCCGCCGGGACCGAAATCTCGCAGCTCGAAGTCAAGCGACCTGCCCATCCCGCTCAACGCAAACGCAGATGGCCGTTAGCCGCCGGCGCCGTCGGATTGCTGCTGGCGGGGACGGCGGCGGGCGCGATTCTCTTCTCTCGACAGAAGGCACCTGAAGGCGCGCCGCGAACCGAGGCGGCGAAAGTCGAAACGCCTACGCCTACGCTTGCGCCGGCGGCGCCGGCGGCGCCGGCGCAAGCCGTCGCAAAACCGAAGCCGCCGACCACGACCGCGAAGCCTACCCCGACGCCCGTTGAAAAGATGAATTACAAGCTGGCTCAAAGCCTGGAACAGCAGGAACGTTACGACGATGCGGCGAATGTCTATGAAGAGTATCTCGCCCGCAACCCAAACGCCCCTGACGTCAACATCGTCGGGTCATACCTGGAGGGGCTGAGGAGAATGCAAGGGGCGCTGAACGCCGCCGAGTCGGCGATGAACGCCCGAATGTACCCTCTGGCGAGAAAACATTTCCAAAGGGCATTGACGCTGCGCCCGGATTCACAGCGCGCCAAAGCGGGATTTGACGAGGCCGGGGCGAAAATAAAAAGCTCGCTTCCGCCGAGGATGAGGCGCGGGGATCCCTTAGATCAAAACGAATTTCCGCGCGGTGGCGTGCGACAGAGACGGCCGGGACAGGAGGAGCGACAGGAGCAATACGATCAAGCCCCGCCGGCGAGAATCTTTCGAAGGGGCGCCAGGCCGACTCCCACGCCTCGTGAGCGCTATCCGTGAATCATTGACGATGCTTTTGACGATAACCAACACTCAGCCGCCTGCGGCCGATCTCGGGTATTCGGCGTTCTGACTTTGGAAAGCGAGCCCGTAGCCCCTAGACTGTGACCGTGACTGATCGATCGCCTTCACAATTCAATCTCATTCTGCCCGCCGGCACGCAGGTCGTGACTCGCGTGGAGATCAAAGACGCCGCCGGCCGCATATTGGCGCCGCGCAGCGCGGTCGGCGAGGTTGTCAAAGCGCCCGATGACGGCTCGCATTCCTACCGCGTACGCTTCGCGAGCGGCTTCGAAGCCGCGCTGCGTCGCGACGAGGTGACCATCCGAAAACACTTCCAGCGTGATGCGGCACGGCCCTGCGAAGACCTTCTGGCCGAGTACGATCTTTACGACTTCGTGATCTACCGCTGCGTCGTAGGTTCACAAGCGTTCGGGCTGGCGGGCGAAGATTCAGACATCGACCGCCGTGGAATCTACCTTCCGCCCGCCGACCTGCAGTGGTCGCTGTACGGCGCGCCGGAACAGCTCGAAAATGAAGCGACGCAGGAATGCTATTGGGAATTGCAGAAGTTCCTCATCCTGGCGCTCAAGGCCAACCCGAACATCCTCGAATGTCTCTACACTCCGATGGTCGAGACGGCCACGCCGGTCGCGCAGGAGCTGCTGGCGATGCGCGAAATATTCTTGTCGAAGCTGGTCTACCAAACCTACAACGGTTACGTCATGTCGCAGTTCAAGAAGCTCGAACAGGATTTGCGATCGACAGGCGCGATAAAGTGGAAACACGCGATGCATCTGATCCGTTTGTTGATGTCTGGCGTGACTGTGTTGAAAGAAGGATTCGCGCCGGTGAACGTGGCCGAAAATCGCGACCTGCTGCTGGCGATCAAACGCGGCGAAATAGAATGGGACGAGGTGAACAGGTTGCGCCTGGACCTACACAAGCGGATTGACGAAGCCTTCGCCGGCACAAGATTGCCGGAGAGGCCGGATTACGAGCGCGCGAACGCTTTTCTGATCAAATCGCGACGCGCTATGGTTACATAATGTTTCGTCTTCAATTATAAATACCTATATGGAAATGGAAACAAAACTGATCGCATTCTTGATTCTTTCGTCGGTAATCTTTTTCGGGTGGTGGTACATTCAAAGCAGGCTGTCCCGGGGACCGGTGGGCTCTCCCGCCGGTATGGTCGCGCCTGCGCCGGGGCAAACATCAACCCCTGCGCCTGCGAATAGGTCTGCTAATAGGCCTGCGAATAGCGTTGATAACACTCATACCGCAACCCCGGTCACGCTGGCCGAAGCGCGCCAGATAAAGATTAGGACGGATCATTGGACGGCCACAATATCGAACCGGGGCGCCGTGATTACGGAATGGACGATGACCAGCCTCCCGAATGGCAAACCGATCGACCCGCCGAATGGCGTTAATTTGATCTCTGCTTCTTTGAGCCGGAGTGTAGGGGCGGCTTTACGGTTTTCCATTCCATCAGACCCGATTCTCGAGAAGGAGTTGAATTCGGCCTTCTACGAGATCAAAAACCTTCCCGACGAGGAGTTCTTCCTGAATAAAGGCGCAAAGAGAGAGGTCTTGTTTACCTATTCCAACAACGGTGTCGAAGCGAATAAAACGATTATCCTCAAGGGGGAGGGATATGAAGGGGCTACCGGCTTCGATTTTGATTTTCAGGCTGACGTGAAACGTAATGGGAATCCGGTTGTAACTTATGTTGTCATAGGCCCCAATTTCGGTGATCAGAGCGTCAAGGAAGTAAATGTCTACAGTCATGCGCCGCAGTTAACTTATGAGATTGGCGGAAGAGCGCATCGTGACAATGCTGATACTCTAAAGAACACCCTGATTGCTCCGGCGCCCTCTTCCGTCACCTGGGCTGCGGTCGACGACAACTATTTTGCGATGGCTTTTGTTCCGCCCGAAGCCGCTCCTGCAATCCGGTTCCTTAATGATGGCTACGTTTCTATCGCTGTTTTGGTAAGTCAAGGAGGCGTGAATCACATTTACGCCGGTCCGAAGGATCTGGACTTGTTGAGCCGGATCAGTGAAAGCTTCGGTTTGACCAGGAATGGAGGCGACCTGGGCGACATCGTCAGTTACAGCTGGCTCGATTACATAGGAATATCTTTTATCATTAAGCCGATAGCGAAGTATATGCTTACGGCCTTGCGCTTTATCAATCGCCTCACGAACAATTTCGGCTGGTCAATAGTTGTTGGCGCCGTCGTGTTGAATATGTTCCTCTTCCCGCTCCGATGGAAGAGTTCAGTAGCCATGAAGCGCGCGGCGGCGCTGCAACCCAGGATGAGAGATCTGCAAGAACGGATGAAGGGGCTGGAGAAGGACGATCCACGAATGCTTGACCTTCAGAGAGAGCAACTGACGTTGATAAAGGAAGGTAATCCGCTGATGGGATGCCTGCCAATGTTGCTGCAGGCGCCATTCCTTATGACGTTCTACGCCGTTCTTCTCGTCTCGATCGAAGTCCGTCACGCGCCATTCATCGGCTGGATACATGATCTTTCGGCGCCCGACCCTTATTTGGCGTTGCCTCTGTTGATGGGCGCAACGATGATCGCGCAGTATGCCCTCACATCCACGAATGCGGACCCGGTTCAAAAGAAAGTCAACTACATAATGCCAATAATCTTCATTTTGTTTATGAAATCTGCGCCCGCGGGTCTGGTTCTCTATTGGATGGTCAGCAATCTGGTAGGCCTCGCGCAACAATTCGTCATCAATCGTCTCAATCCAGCCCCTGTTAACCTACAGCCGAGATAAGAGTTCTTGCGCCGGATTATTTCTATAAACGCGCCATTCCAACAGAATTTCATCAATTGTTGATGGCGACTTGTTATGAAGTTTGATCCGAGAATTTACCGCGAAATCACCGATCAACCTTATCCGCTTCTGTTCGCAACGATCAGCGGCGCGCATCTTTACGGCTTCCCGTCGCCCGATTCCGATTACGATTTGCGCGGCGCTCACATACTGCCCGTGCGCGAAGTCGTAAGCCTCGATCCGGGGCGCGAAACGATTGAAGTTTCAGGCATGCGGGATGGTCTGGAAATTGATTTGGTCACACATGATGTGAAGAAGATCTTCGGTTTGTTGCTCAAGAAAAACGGCTATGTGCTCGAACAACTCTTTTCGCCGCTCGTTTTGCATACGACGCCGGAGCACGAAGAATTGAAGGCGATTGCGAAGACCTGCGTCACTCGCCACCACAGCCATCACTATTTCGGCTTCGCCGAGACGCAGTGGGGACTCTTCGACAAGGAGCGTCCGCGCCGCGTCAAACCACTGCTTTACGCCTATCGCGTCCTGCTGACAGGCGTCCATCTGATGCGCAGCGGTGAAGTCGAAGCGAACCTGGTCAAGCTGAACGAGGATTTCGAACTGTCGTATATATACGAATTGATCGGGCGCAAACTCGCGTGGCCTGAGAAATCGACGTTGAGCGATGTCGACGTGGAATTTCACCGGCGCGAGTTCGAGCGATTGCGCGGCCTTCTCGAAGACGCCTATCGATCGTCATCGTTACCTGAAACGCCTGCTGGCAAGGCGGCGCTCAATGATCTGTTGCTCAGGTTGAGGCTCGGGGCCGAATCCACCATCTAATATTCTCGCGGCTCGCTCATTTCCATTTCCTGTCCAATTTCGGGATCATTGCTTCCCACAAACGAACACTTCCCTCAAAATTTTTACGCCTTCGCGCCAACCAAATTGAGTATTCCGTGTCTATCCTGGCGATCCCAAATATCACTGCGCCCGTTTTTCATGAAATGCCGACATTGACAAGAACTCTAGGGATTGGAGGATGAAATGTTTCAAGACCTGCGTTTTGGTTTGAGAATGCTGTCGAAGAAGCCCGGCTTCGCGGCGACCGCCGCCTTAACATTAGCGCTGGGTATAGGCGCGAACACCGCGATCTTCAGCGTGGTGAACGCGGTCCTGTTGCAGCCATTGCCTTATGCGAAGGCTGACGATCTGGTTGGAATCTTCAGGACTCCGGGCGGCGAGGCGAGGTGGCCTTTTCCACCGGCGGCCTATCTGAATATGAAGAGCCGCAACACGGTCTTCACTGAAATCGCGGCGCTGGACAATAGGGGATTGCCCGCGAACTTGACCGGCTGGGGAGAGCCGGAGCGGCTTCAAGGTTATAAAGTCTCGGCCAATCTTTTCACGCTGCTCGGCGTAACGATGCGACACGGCCGGTCATTCCTACCCGAAGAGGATCGCCCCGGCGCGAACCGCGTTGTAGTGATCAGCCATGAACTCTGGCGGCGGCGCTTCGGCGCCGACCCTCAACTTATCGGACGGGCGCTCAATCTGGATGGCGATTCTTACACCGTCATAGGCGTGGCCCCCGCTGATTTCCGGTTCTACACCAAGACCGACTTGTGGGCTCCGCTGGCGTTTACGGCTGCGGATGAGAATGAGCGCAACGCGAGCTATCTGGAGTTGATCGGG
>DATEMG010000409.1:0-3469 GCA_035275805.1 Blastocatellia bacterium | reverse complement strand
TTGAAGGGCTGAATCTGGTCATTGAGAAAACGCAGCAGGGCTTTGACGGTTCGATGACGGTGACGCTGGCGATCGCCAAATCCACCATTCACCTAAGCGCCAAGCATCCGAGCCCGGATGCGGGCTGGCAATTTGAAGGCGCTACCGATCCCGGCCAGGCAATCTCCATGGGCGTGTTGGTCCAAGAGCTAGCGAATCTGTTCGGCAATGACCTCGATGGAAAAATTCCCGCCTCCGTCAAAGACCTCACGATTGAAGACTTCAGAGTATGGTTCGACACCAAGAGCAAGGACTTCAGTTTTACCGGCAAGACTCAATTCCCGGTGGATGGCG
Source organism: Blastocatellia bacterium (assembly GCA_035275805.1). GTDB lineage: Bacteria > Acidobacteriota > Blastocatellia > RBC074 > RBC074 > JAJVID01. The sequence continues at coordinate 3,136 of DATEMG010000409.1, read as the reverse complement.
CTTCCAAAGTTACGCTCGCCGTCAGCATAAATTTTACGCACGGGAATAACGCCTATACCAAGGCTTTTGGCGCTCACATCGAGGTCAAGGTCGCCAATTTGAAAGACCCGCTCATTTTCACGCTGAACCTTGTCGATGAAAACGCGCAGGGCAAAACCACCGACCTGTTTGTCGCGACCTACAATGGAGGAAAGCAGCCGCTCAATCTCGGCGATCTGATCCGGAGCATCGTGCAGGAAGACCCCGCTCCCGCCTGGACGCACGCGCTGGACAGCATCTCCATTGAGCTGAAAGACGCGTTGTTTGCCTTCAGCAAAACCGGCGAGGAAAAAAAGTTTCTCTTCGGGTTGGACATCGGGGCGGACATCAGTCTCGCCCAACTGCCGCTGGTCGGGAAGGAGTTCCCGCCGGATCGGACAGTCGGAATAAATGATCTGCAAATCCTCGTGGCTTCAAAACCCTTCAGTGTGGCGGAGGTCAAAAAGCTGAACGGCCTGATTCCAGCCGGCGTCACAAAACTGCCCGACTTATCGCAAAACACCAGCGGGCAGAATCTAAACCAGGCCGACTCAACGACGATTGCCTTGAAGCAGGGATTGAATGTCGGCGCTACGTTGAAACTCGGCGACACGACGCGGAGCCTGTCGCTTCCGGTTGTCGCCGGCGGCTCGTCCCAAACGACCGGCTCGCCGGCCACGACCTCGACCACTCAGGCAATGACCACCACCGATAACGCGGCGTGGCTCAAGATTCAAAAATCGCTCGGCCCGGTTCATTTCGAACGCATCGGCGTGCAATACAAAGACGCCGCCATCTGGTTCCTGCTCGACGCGTCGCTGGCCGCGGTGGGATTGACGCTTTCGCTCGACGGGCTTTCCATCGGCTCGCCCATCAACAAATTCGAGCCGCGATTCGAGCTGCGCGGCCTCGGCATTGATTACCGGAACGATGCGGTGGAGATCGGCGGGGCGTTCCTTAAGATCGCTGACAAGGAGTATGCCGGCGCGGCCGTCATCAAGGCCAGGCAACTGACGCTTTCGGCACTGGGGATGTACAAGGAGATGGCCGATGGGCATCCCTCCATGTTCGTCTATGCCGTGCTCGATTACCCGATTGGAGGGCCGGCTTTCTTCTACGTCACGGGGCTGGCCGCCGGCTTCGGTTACAGCCGCGCTCTGAAAATCCCCACGATCGATAAAGTCGCGAGTTTCTCGTTAGTCGAGAATGCCCGTAAAGGCGCGGGTATGCCGAAAGACATCGGCGCTGAATTGCAGAAGCTGGCTAACGATATCACGCCGGCGGCGGGAGAAAACTTTCTGGCGATCGGGGTGAAATTCACCTCGTTCAAGATCGTGGAATCGTTCGCCCTGTTGACCTTCTCGTTCGGCAGCCATTTCGAGATGAATCTGCTGGGCCTTTCCAACCTGGTTGCGCCGCCGGTGGCCGAAGCGCAGTTGGCGTTGAAGGGCGCCTTCCAGCCGGACAAGGGCTTTCTGGGCGTGCAGGCGCAATTGACGCCGAGCTCCTACCTGTTGTCGAAAGCCTGCCACCTGACTGGCGGGTTCGCTTTTTACAGTTGGTTTGCCGGCAGCGAACACGATGGAGACTTCGTGCTCACGCTGGGCGGCTATCATCCGCATTTCCGCGTCCCGGAGCATTATCCGACCGTACCGCGTCTGGGATTCAATTGGCAGGTCAGCGCCGAACTCAGCCTCAAGGGCGACGCCTATTTCGCGCTGACGGCTTCAGCCCTAATGGCCGGCGGGCATCTCGAAGCCAACTGGCGGAGCGGTTCGGTTCACGCGTGGTTCAAGCTCGGCGCCGACTTCCTGATCGCCTGGAAGCCGTACCATTACGAGATCACCGCCTATGTCGATATGGGCGTGGAGGTGACGTTTGAATTCTTCGGCACGCAACATATTTCGGTCCACGTCGGGGCCGACCTCAACATCTGGGGGCCGGAATTCAGCGGCGAGGCCAGTATTCATTTATGGATCATTTCTTTCACGGTGAAGTTCGGACATGGCGACTCGAATAAGCCGCAGCCGATCGGTTGGACGGATTTCAAATTGTCGTTCCTGCCCGAAAATCGTGAAAGCGCCGGAAAGCCTGAAAATGAGAAGATGTATGATGTTTGTTCGATCGCCGTCACCGGCGGCCTGATCAGCAAAGAGTCGCAAGACGCGGCGGATCTGGGCGTCATCAATCCCAAGAGTTTCTCGCTGGCGACCAATTCCATCATTCCTTCCACCACGTCTCAGTATGCGCTGAAAGATAAAAAGCAGACGATCTCGTTGAGCCGGAGGCCCGGACAGTTCGGAATCGCCTCGATGGAAGTCACGGCGGCCGACCTGACTTCGACGCAAACGATAACGATCAAACGCGAGGGCGTCATCGTCAGCGACGAGTTCGATTACACGCCGATTTATAAAAACGCGCCGACCGGGCTGTGGGGCGAATCCCTGAAGCCGGAGTTGAACGGGAAACAATTCATCGAGAACGCCCTGTCCGGGTTCGAAATCCGCCCCAAAACCAAGTCGAAGCTTCAATCTGGGGGCGAGACGGCGGCCATCGAACGCCGCAAATTGCAAGCTGATGGTTTCAACCTCGCGGGCGAATTTCGCTGGGAGAGCGTCAAGACCTTCACCGCGGCGACGTTCGACAGCGAGCAGAAGCGAAGAGACGAACTGCGAAAGACCCTTGCGACAGGCGCGGCCGCCAGGAATGCGATTCTGGCGGCGCTCGGTTTCACGCCAGACGATTTGGGCAAGATCGCCCTGAGCGCCGCGCAGGCGGATCATTTCCTGATCGCTCCTCAGATCGAGCAAAGTTGAGAGGTCGTAACGCCATGATGATTGATGAAATCCGCTTTCTTCAAAACCATCTTCCGGGGCTGGCCGCCGGGGAGTATGAGATTACCGTCGAACAGGAAGTGAAAAGCTCGAAGATCACTTCTCAGAACCCCTTCACCACAACCAGAAAGTTTTCGGTGCGTGGCGACCGCTTTGCGCTTAAGCCAACGGACACGCAGGCGGTCTTCCCTCCCGCCGGCAGTCTGGGCGACCACGCCAGCGTCCTGCCGCACGTCGTGCTTCACCGAAGCACGACGCCGTGGGAGCGGCGCGGTCATCCGGAC
>DATEMG010000408.1:0-5783 GCA_035275805.1 Blastocatellia bacterium | reverse complement strand
CAATTTGCAAATTGATGTGACGACCGTTGATTATAGGATAGAAGTGATGGACGCATTTGAAACGAAAGTAAAAGGAACTCACGGGGGGCCAGGCGCAAACTCGCCCGAGACCGGAAATCCGCAATCCGCAATCCGCAATCCGCAATCCGCAATGATCCGTGGTAAGAAACGGCCGCGATCGCCGATTCCGGTGGTTGTGGTTCTGGTTCTCGCCGTCTCCGCGGGAATCGGCGGACTATGTTACGACCCGGCGGCCCTTACCAGGCCCAGTGACGGAATGGCGGACAACCCGGCCGTGCGAGATTTTGCCAGGGCGATCGAGTTCATTGAAGGCAATTACGCCGTCACTCCCGACAAAGAGCGTCTGACCCGTGGGGCGGTGTTGGGGATGCTTCATTCTCTCGACCCGCACTCGGGATTTTACGGTAGACGCGAATTCAGCGAGATGCAGGACGAGCAGAGCAGCCATTTCTACGGCATAGGCGTGACGATCAATCAGCGCAACGGGCGGCTCTACGTGCTCGGCGTCAGTCAGGGAATGCCGGCCGAGCGCGCGGGATTGCGCTACGGCGACGCGATCATCGCGGTCGACGGCAATTCCACCAAGGACTGGACGCAGTCGGACGCTTTGAAACGCGTGCGCGGCGAACGCGGGGCCGAAGTCAGCCTCACCATCGAGCGGGCCGGCGCCCCGGAGCCGCTGACTGTGGAGATTACTCGCGACGAGGTGCCGTTCCCGTCGGTGCGGAACTGCTTCATGATGCGACCCGGAATCGGTTACGTCGGCCTGACCGGCGGATTCAATCAGGAGACCACCGAGGAGTTGCGCGGCGCGGTCTCGCAACTCAAAACGGAGGGGATGAATTCGTTGATTCTGGACCTGCGGCGCAATCCCGGCGGGCTGTTGGAGCAGGGCGTACGGGTGGCCGAGATGTTCTTGCCGAATGGGCTTGAGATTGTCTCGGTGCGTGGGCGCGAGGGGCGCTATCCGACCCAGGTCCGCCGTTCGGAGAATCAAAATCCGGAAACCATGCCGCTAGTGATATTGATCAACGGGGAAACGGCGTCGGCTTCCGAGATAGTCGCGGCGGCGATGCAAGACTCGCGTCGCGCACGGCTGGTCGGCGAGGAGAGCTTCGGTAAAGGTTTGGTCCAGACGGTCTATTCGTTGAGGTGGAAAACCGGATTGACCTTGACGACCGCGAAATACTACACGCCCAGCGGGCGTTCGATTCAACGGCCTTACAACGGCGTCGGCATCTACGACTACTTCGCCGCCGGCCGCGGCGAAGAGCCGGCTGCGAAGCGCCCGTCGAAATCGCAATCCAAGTCGCAATCAAATTCGCAATCTGGGGCGCCGAACGGCAAGCGCAACGCTGGAGGCATCACGCCGGACGTGGTCGTCAAGACCCCCGACCAGGACATTAGTCTGCGCGACGCCTGCTTCGAGTTCGCCAGGTTGCTGGTCGCGGGGCAGATCGCGGGGTTGGGCGAGTTCGTGGTGAAGCGAACGGAGTACGGTTATCAACTCCGGGGCAATGAGTATCATCTGACCGATCAGGTCATCGCAGCCTTTCGCTCTTTCATACGCGAGCGCCGCGAGTTGCAGGCGTCTGAAGATCAACTCAACCGAAACATGGAATACGTCCGCCGCCGCATTCGCGCAGAGGTGATCACCGCCGCTTACGGCATGGAGGCCGGCGAGCGGTTTTTGATCGAGAGCGACGACCAGGCGCTGCGAGCCGTCGAAGAGATGCCCAAGGCTCAGCGCTTGACGGATCAGGCCAGGTTGTTCCCGCCGCGGCGGGAAGATCGATGAGCGCCTCTTCATTCATGAGCTCTCGCGGAATCGGGTTTGCCTTGACCTGCGAAAGCAAAAACAGCATCATAATCCGTTCGTTCAGCGGCGCGTTTCTCACGGCGCCGATTTCGATTACTGAACGCGAATCCAAATGAATCTGATCATCAGCGGAATCATTCAAGTACAAGAGATCACCTTGCTCATCTGGCGCGTGGCGCGCGGGATTTTCCGGCCGCCTTATTATGTGCGCGAGATTGTCCGCCAAATGGACATCCTGGGCTACGGCAGTTTGACTATCATTCTGCTGACGGGTTTCTTCACCGGGGCCGTCCTGTCGCTCAACACGGGCAACACGCTTCAGAAATTCGGCGTGCAGAACGTTTCGGGTCAGCTCGTGGCGACCAGTCTGATCCGCGAGCTCGGGCCGGTGCTGACCTGTCTGATGCTGGCGGGCCGCGTCGGGTCGGGCATCGCGGCCGAACTCGGCTCCATGCTCGTCAGCGAGCAGATCGACGCCATGCGCGCCCTCGGCGCCGACCCGATCAAAAAACTGGTCACGCCGCGCATCGTCGCGCTGGTGACGATGGCGCCCGCGCTGACGGTCGTCTGCGACATGACCGGCACCATGGGCGGGATGCTGGCGGCGATGTCGTTTCAAGGGCAGGCGTCGTCGGTCTATATCTCTTCGGCGAAAGAGGCTGTGACCTACAACGAAATCCTGGGCGGGTTGATCAAGCCGACGGTCTTCGGATTCATCATCGCGATCATCGGTTGTTACAAAGGATTGAGCACTACGGGCGGCACAGTCGGCGTTGGGCGTTCGACCACTCAATCGGTCGTCATCGCCTCGATCCTGATCATCGCGGTCGATTTCTTGCTCTCGAAATTGATCCTCTCGTTGCTTCTGTAGCCGCGGTCTCACTTATGACGAATAACTTTCACGCCATCGAATTCAAAGACGTTTCACTCGCGTTCGACGGCCGCGCGGTTTTGGACAAAGTCAGCTTCAGCGTGCGCTACGGCGAGTCTAAGGTCGTGATGGGAGGGAGCGGCACGGGGAAGTCCACGCTCCTTCGGCTGGCCCTGGGGTTGATCAAACCCGATTCGGGCGGCATTCTGATAGACGGTGAGGACATCACCGATTACACCGAAGAGCGGCTGATGGCGATACGGCAGAAGATCGGGATGGTATTTCAGGAAGGCGCGTTATTCGACAGTCTCTCGGTTTACGACAACGTCGCCTACCGCCTGCGCGAACAGAAGGCGCGCGAGTCCGAGATAGAGCCGATTGTCATGCGCATGCTGCGGTTCGTCGACCTGGAAGAGGCGGCGGACAAGATGCCGAACGAGCTTTCGGGGGGCATGCGCCGCCGCGTGGGCATTGCGCGGGCGCTGGTCGGGAGCCCGAAGATCATCCTGTATGACGAGCCAACCGCCGGTCTCGACCCGATCACCGCCCGCACGATCTGCGAGTTGGCCCTGAAGCTGCGCGACCTTGAAGAGGTCTCTTCGATCTTCGTCACGCACCGGTTGCAGGACATCGAAGTGTTGGCCAACGAATACGTCGTGCGCGACGATTACGGCAACCTGATCTTCGAGCACGAAGGCGACAAGATGTGCCTGGTGAATACCAAATTCATAATGCTGAAGGATGGAAACGTCATATTTAGCGGGAGCGATGAGGAGATGCGCAATTCGCGTGATCCTTACATTCGCAAGTTCCTCGACAATGAGCGATCTAGGGCTATCGGGGCTTAATGGGACGCATAAGATTTATGGGACTCGTAAGTCCCATAAATCTTATGCGTCCCATAACCCCCATTCCCAGACAGTAATTTTGGAGGCATTTTATGGCTCAACGTAAGCAAGCGAGTTTTTCGGAATTACGCGTGGGGATTCTGGTTCTTTCGGCGCTGGCCATTCTGATCCTCGTCATCTTCGCCGTCAGCGGCGACATCAAATTGCCGGGCATCGGCAAGACCGCCACCGTCAGGACTCAGATGGCGAGCGTCGACGGGTTGCGCAAAGGCGCTGAGGTGCGCCTTTCGGGCAAGAAAGTGGGCAGCGTCAAGGAGATCAATTTCGGAAAGATCCCGAGCTCCGCGGATTCGCAGAGCAACATTGAGATCATCATGGAGATCGACGGCAAGCTTGGCGATAGTCCGGCGGTCGAGCGCATTCGCACCGATTCGATGGCAGTGCTCAAGAGCGCCGGAGTGCTTGGCGACAACGTCATTGACATCACCCCGGGCACCAGCTCGGGCAAGCCGATCCACGACGGCGACAGCATTCCCAGCGAGGCCCAAAAGAGCGTCGGCGACATCATCAACGCCACGCAGACGGCGGTGGGCCACCTCAACGCGATAGCGGCCGACATCAGAGACATGACCGGGAATATGAAGTCCGGCAAGGGATCGGCCGGGAAGTTCCTCTACGACGAGTCGTTCTATTTAAATCTCGACAGCGCCGTGCGCCAGGCCGAGAGCCTCATGCAAGAGATCAAGGGCGGCAAGGGGTCTATGGGCCAATTTGTCAGCGACCCGGCGCTTTACAAATCGGCGACCGACACCATCTCCCAACTGCGCAGCATCACCGACCAGGTCGAAAACCAACTTCGCGCCGGCAAAGGTTCGTTTGGCAAGTTTATCAAGGATGACAAGCTCTACAACGACGCCAGTTCGCTCATCGCCAGATTTGATCGGACGTCGGGCCGGCTGGAGAACATTGTCAACAAGATAGAGCGCGGCGAGGGCACGGTCGGCAAGTTTATCAACGATGAAAAAATATACGCCGACGCGCGCGGCACAATCGAGAGGCTGAACCTCATCGTGGCGCGCATGGAAAAGGGCGAAGGCACAATGGGAATGATACTCAACGACGAACGCCTTTATAACAACGCGAACAACCTCTCGGCCGAGGTGACGAAACTGCTTTACGATTTCCGCCAGAATCCGAGGAAATACCTGTCGGTGAAGGTGACGATCTTTTAAATTGCCACCGCAGCCACAGAGCCACAGAGCCACAGAGCCACAGAGCCGTGGAGACAGATGGACGGAGAGATAGGGAGAAAAGGCGGCGCTGCGGCCACTGAGGTCTCTTTTCCTTTCCGTCTCTGTGGCTCTGTGGCTCTGTGGCTCTGTGGCTGCGGTGGCAAAATCTTTTATGAACGATAAACTCATCATCGCCGGGCGCGAGTTCGATTCGCGCCTGATCATAGGAACCGGAAAATACCGCGACAATGATGAGATGGCGGCCGCGTTCGATCGCAGCGGCGCAGAGATGATCACCGTCGCCGTGCGCCGCGTCAACATCACGGACCGTTCGCAGCCGTCCCTGCTCGATTTCATCGACCTTAAGAGGTTCTCTATCCTGCCGAACACGGCCGGTTGCTACACGGTGGACGAAGCCGTGCGGACGGCCCGGCTGGCGCGCGAAGTCGGCTTGTCGGACTGGGTCAAGGTCGAAGTGATCGGCGATCAGAAGACGCTTTTTCCCGACAACGAGGCCACTCTCGAAGCAACGAAGATATTGGTCAAAGAGGGCTTCACCGCGCTGCCTTATTTCAACGACGATCTGATCATGGCTAAGAAGCTGATTGACGCGGGCGCGGCGGCGGTGATGCCTCTGGCCGCGCCGATCGGCTCCGGCCTCGGCGTTCAGAACCCGAACAATCTGCGGATCATGCGCGAGCAGATCACCGAGGTCCCGATCATCGTCGACGCCGGCGTAGGCACGGCCTCCGACGCTTGCTTCGCCATGGAACTGGGAGTGGACGGCATCCTGATGAATACGGCGATCGCCGAATCCCGGAACCCCGGAGAGATGGCCGAAGCTATGAAACTCGCCGTGCAATCAGGAAGGCTAGCCCACCTCGCCGGGCGAATGACAAAGCGCTTATATGCTAGCGCCAGCAGTCCTGTAGAGGGCTTGGTCCGATGAACCCAAGTACAGTCTCACTAGATACAATATTGGTGGCATAGTG
>DATEMG010000407.1:0-8435 GCA_035275805.1 Blastocatellia bacterium | reverse complement strand
GGAGACAGAGAGGAAGATGGACAAAGAAGTGGAGAGAACCAGAGAAAGCGATAGAGAGATGGAATGCGAAAACGTGATTTCTTCTACCTGTCGCCCCGTCGCCCCGTCGCCCCGTCGCCCCGTCCCCCCGTGTCTCTGTGTCTCTGTGTCTCTGTGGCTGTTGTTGGCGTTCTCTATTACGACAACAGGCGGCCAGCCCGCAGTGATTCGCTTCACGGATGTTACGGCGCAATCAGGCATTAGCTTCAAGCACGTCTCGGCGCCCGAAAAGAAGTATCTCGTCGAGTCTATGAGCGGCGGGCTGGCCGTCTTCGATTACGACAACGACGGTTATCTAGACATTTACTTCGTCAACTCTCTTAACATTGACTTGATGAAGTCGGGCGGAAAGACCAGAAGCCTGCTCTACCGCAGCAATGGAGACGGCTCATTTACCGACGTCACGGACAAGGCAGGTGTCGGCGACGTTGGCTGGGGGATGGGGGCGGCGGTTGGGGATTACAACAATGACGGGTTCGGCGATCTCTATGTGACGGGTCTTGGTAAGGACCATCTATTCAAAAATAACGGCGACGGGACCTTCGCGGACGTCACCCAGACCGCCGGCGTGAGTGACCCGCGATGGTCTACAGGCGCCGCGTTCGTGGATTATGACCACGACGGCTGGCTGGACCTCTTCGTCCCCAATTACGTTGACTACGACCTCAATAACCTGCCGGAGTTCGGCAAGGACAAGACCTGCCAGTACAAGGGAATCGCCGTGCAGTGCGGCCCCAGAGGGATGCGCGGCTCGGGCGATTCGCTTTTCCGCAATAACGGCGACGGGACCTTCACCGATGTTACGAAAAAGGCCGGCGTCACCGATCCTAACGGCTATTTCGGAATGACTGTGGTTTGCAGCGACTTCGACGACGACGGCTGGATTGACATTTACGTGGCCAACGACTCGACGCCGAATCTCTTTTACCACAATAACGGAGACGGCACATTCAAAGAGCTCGGCTTCCTTTCGGGCACGGCGCTGAGCCAGGACGGCGTCGAACAGGGAAGCATGGGGGTGGATGCCGGGGATTACGATCACGACGGTCGGTTCGACCTTTTCGTGACCAATTTCGCGGACGAATACAACACGCTCTACCACAACGACGGGCGAAATACGTTCACGGACGTTTCATATAAGGCGGACGTCGCACGCGTGAGCATGCCTTACGTCGGCTGGGGGACTAAATTCTTCGATTACGACAACGACGGATGGGACGACCTGTTCGTCGCCAACGGGCACGTCTACCCCCAGTTGCAAAATTATCGCCAGCGCAAGCTGCTGCATCGCAACAACCGCAACGGGACTTTTTCAGAAGTCGCCGCGCAGTTCGGGGCGCCATTGATGCAGGAGCGAGTGAGTCGTGGGGTCGCATTCGCGGACATGGATAATGACGGCGACGTCGACCTGGTGATCGCCGACCTGGACGGCCCGCCGCAACTGTTGAGAAACGACGGCGGTAACGCGAACAATTTCATCCTGGTCCGACTCGTCGGAGTGAAGAGTAATCGTGACGGCATTGGGGCGAAGGTCAAAGTCGTCTCCGGAGATTTGGCGCAGATTGACGAAGTGCGGAGCGGCGGGAGTTACATGTCGCAGAGCGACATGCGGCCGCATTTCGGCCTGGAGAAACGCGCGAAAATAGATCTCATCGAAATCCGCTGGCCGAGCGGCGTGGTCGACAAGATAACGAACGTGAATGCAAACAAATTCCTGACGATCAAAGAAGGCCAGGGGCTCGTCGAACAAAAAGAAAAAATGAGAATGTCGGGAGTGGGGAGTGGGGAGTAGGGAGTGGGGAATAGGAAATAACTTCCTAGTTCCCCATTCCCGATTCCCCACTCCCCACTCCCGATATTCTTCTGAGGAGGCGCTGAATGATATCGCAAAGACCTTTCTTCAAAACTTCGCTGCAAGGCTTGTCCAGACGACCGCTCATCTGTCTTTTAGTCATGACCGGCGTTTTCTTACAGATGATAGCGGCTCAATCGCAGGATAATAAGGAGACGCAAAAGAAGCAGGACGAAACGGTCAGGCTGGAAACGCGCCTGATCACCCTGGACGTGATCGTAAAGGATAAAAAAGGGAAGTTCGTCACTGACCTGAGGGCCGAGGATTTCAGCGTCTTTGAGGAGGGCGTGGCGCAGAAGGTCGAATTTTTCTCGCCGCCGCTCGGGGGCGGCGATGGCGCGTCACAGCAGAAGGGCGTTGACCCGGCGCCGCCGACCGCATCCGACAACGAGCCGGCAAATATAATTTCGCTGGTGCTGGACGGGGTGACTACCGACCCGGCCAACTCCAAACAGGCTCAGGAAGGAATTATCAAGTATCTTCGGGAGCGCATAACCGGCGCCGACACGGTGGCGGTGTTCGGCATCGCGAACGATTTACAACTCCTGCAGCCGTTCACGCGGGACAAAGCGAAGCTGATCGCGGCCGTCGAGAAGGGCGTCAGTTTCCCCACCTCGAATAAGAACCTCGAACGCGGTCAACTGACGGATGGAATAACGGAGACCAGGGACAAGCTGGATAGATTGGGGGGAGCGGACGCGCCACAATCCTCATCTGCGGGGGCGGATGCGGCGGCCCAGGGATCGAATAGAATTGAGGCTATGATAGCGAATCGGGCGCTGGAACAATTCACGCTGCTGCGCTCGCAATTGAGCGTGCAACAGGCGCGACCGGTTATGGCCGCGCTGGCGGCGATCTGCTCGTCACAGCGTGGATTTAAGGGCAAAAAAACAATAGTGCTTTTCTCGCAAGGATTCATTATGCCTGCCACGCTCGATTGGCAGGCGCAGAGCGTGGTCGAGTTCGCAAATCAAGCGAACGTCGCAATCTATATCATAGACTCCGCCGGCCTCAGGCCCGGATCTCCGCTCTCCACGTCTCCTATCCCGTCCGCGCCGCTTGCCAGCGTCTCCGGCCTGGCTAGCCAAGAGTCCCGCATCCGCGCCGTCGGCGGTGAGACCGTTTTCGATAAAGTGCGGTACGAAGGTCAGAACCGCGAGCTTGATGTTCTGTATCGGATTTCAGGCGATACCGGCGCGGAGCTCATCAAGGGCGCCAACGACCTGTCCAGAGGGTTGAATCGCATAGATCAGGAAATCCGCTCCCGCTACACGCTCGCCTTTTACAGCGCGAACGCGAACTTTGACGGCGGCTATCGCAAGCTGAAGGTGGAGGTTCGCCGCCCAGACACTCATGTGGTCTCGCGCACCGGATATTACGCCAACCTTCCCGGTGAAGTCGTCTTCCTTTCACCGGACGATAAGCAACTGCTCGCCAATGTGGCTTCGGCTGAGGCCAATCCGGCCCTGCCGTTGTTCGTCGATTTATGCCCGTTCAGGTTCAAAGGGGAGAGCTACGTAGTTCCGCTATCTCTCGAAGTCCCGCCGGGCGCGGTGAAATTCGACCGCAAAGGCGATAAGCAGGTTGTCCAATTCGACGTGGTCGGAGTGATCCGGGAGGCTCGGGGGAAAATTGTCGCCCGGCTCGGAGGAGGGTTTAACATTCCACTGACCGCCGAACAGTACGAATCCATTAACCAGAATAACATCTTCTTCAGGCAGGATATGGAACTCCTTCCGGGCGCTTATAACGTCGAGATCGTATTCAGAGATAAGCTGTCGGGAAAGATCGCGGCGAAAAGGAGCGAACTTATTTTGCCTGCTTTGAACTCCGAATTTTCGATGAGCGGGGTGACGCTGAGCCGTTTCGTCGAACAGATCAAGAAGGCGCCAGAAACCGGCGAAACAATCGATGTGTTCAGCCAGGGAGGGGTCCGAATTCGCCCGACTCCCAGCCGCGAGTTTCGCCCGACGGACAACCTGGTCGTCTTATTCGAATTGTACAACGCAGCCGCCAAAGCGGAGACGGGCAAGCCAATGGTCTGGGTGACCTTGAAGCTTATGAAAGACGGTGAATTGGCGACCACGCCGATTGACTACGTGTTGACGGATACCGTGGCGGCGCCGTCGCCTCATCTGACGTTTGCGAAATACGTCAAACTGGCCGGGCTTCAAGCCGGCAATTATGTGGCGATCATTGAAGCCAGAGACAGGGCTACGCAAAAGCTCTTGACGCGACAGGAATCGTTTGTGATCTCACAATGACCCGGCGCCAGGGGATGACACGCAACCACGCAAGATCATCTCTTCGATAGCCTCGTCTCCGTATCCGAGCGAGCGCAGAATTTCTCGCGAATGTTCGCCGACTTCCGGCGCCATTACAGGTTTCTTCTTCGTCACGCCTTGCACGTTGAGCGGGCTGTTGACTGTAGGGACGGCGCCGAGTCGCGGGTGATCGAACTCGGCGAAGACGCCGTTAGCCGCCATCTGCGGATCAGCGGCCACTTGCCCCATCGTTGGAATCGGTCCCCAGACCACGCCCTGCTGGCGGAAGAGCGGTTCCCACTCGGCCATATCTCTGCCGCCGATCGCCTCATCGAGCAAAGCCACCACCTCTTCGCTGTTCTGTGAGCGGGCCTCGGCTGTGGCATAGCGCGGATCATCGATCAGCTCCGGGCGTCCGATCGCGCGGCAAACCCGTCCCCAATCATTGGCCGTGTCGATGCAGCAGAACATAAACCGTCGAGAGTCGCGCGTCTGGTATTGATTGACCAGAGGATTGAGCGCGATGTGGCGCGGTCGCCGGAGCTGGAACGTCGCCCCGACCAATGCGGCCTGTAGCATACAACTGTTGCTCCAGGCGCCGGTCGCCATCAGCGAGGTCGTGACCTTCGCGCCGCGCCCGGTCATCTGGCGTTGGTAAAGCGCCAGCATGATCGAGCCGAACAGCGCCAGCGCGACCGGATGATCGCCCGACCCGCTGGGCGTCGAGCCGGTTTGGGTTGTCAGATCGAAGATCAGGCCGGTCAAACCTGAGCGCGCCCAATACGCCGTTGTGTCGTAGCCCGGCTGGTTGACGTCGTCGCCCTCCTCGCCGTAGCCGGTGATGTGCGCGAAGATCAGGCGCGGATTGATCTCTGCGAATTCTTCGTAGTTGACCTGAAACCTCTCGGCAATCTCGGGCGGATAGTTGGTGATGAAGACGTCGGCGGTTGCGACAAGGCGGCGCAGAGCTTCGCGCCCGGCTTCGTCCCGCAGGTCGAGCGCGAGGCTCTTTTTGTTGCGCGAGTCGACCATCCAACAGTAGTTATGCTCCGAGATCGGCATGCCCGGGAGAAATGAGAGGCGGCGATACGGGTCGCCGTGCGGCGGGCGCTCGATCTTGATCACCTCCGCGCCGAAGTCGGACATGATGGTCGCGGCGGCCGGCCCTGCGATGTAAGCCCCGCAATCGATCACGCGCAATCCGGAGAGTATGTTCTGTACATCGTCCATGATCTGTCCCTCTTCACATTAGTATCCGGGTTAATAGAACGCGGATGACGCGGATAGAGCGGATTGGAGCTGATCTTTTTGGGGATTGTCCGCGATGATCCGCTCTATCCGCGTCATCCGCGTTCTATTGATACGTTCTTTAATTATTCCGTCGGCGCTTAGCAGGGGAGGAATGTGAAGGCCACCACGCCGAGCGTGAACCAGATGGCCGCGAATATCAGGCGGTAGCCGAAGAGCAATCTGAAATCCACGCGGGCGATTCCCGCCCCCACCACGGCCCAGAACGGAGAGATCAGGTTGCCCATGTGGTCGCCGACGCTCAGCGCCAGCAAACCTCGCTGTGCGGTCACGCCGACGGCTTCCGCCGCCCTCACGGTCACAAAGCCCTGAATCAGCCATTGTCCGCCGCTGGTCGGAATGAAGACCGCGACTACCATACTGATCAGCGCCGTCAACAAAGGAAAAGAGTATTGGGTCATGATAGGGTCGGCCAACTCGGCCAGGAATTTGCCGACCGACGTGTATTGGATCAGACCGGCCACGCCGGCGTAGAGGTGATACATCACCACAATCGGCCAACTCGACACGATCGCTTCCCGGAGCGCGCTCGTGAATCGCGCCACGGTCCGGTGGAGCAGCAAACCCAGGAGCAGGATGATCGTGTTGACCGAGTTGATGTCGAGGCTCAGCTTCTTAGTAAAGAAATGGTAGTAGAGCCAGCAGATCAGCGCGAAGCACAGCGCCCCAACGACAATGGAACTCCGCTCCAACCGCTGTGCGAAGCTGAGAACGACCGGGGGCTTCTCCGGCGACGCTTCCTCAGAGGCTTTGGCCGTTTCATCCAGTTTGTTGGATTCCGGGAATTCGGAAATTGGCCGGACCTTTTTCGGCATGAATAGACAGCCCGCAACGATTACGGCGAGGGTAAAGGTAATGACAAGGATGATCGAGGCCGGAGACCAGATCGTGGAACCGAGCGTCATGATTCCGGTGGTCTGCTGGAGGAAATGGCCCGGCGTCGCCATGAGCAGCGGAGCGCTGGCGGAGAGACCGAATTGCCAGACCGCCCCGGCCCCGGCAAGCGTCGCCAACATAAACAGGAAATCGACGCCGATGCCTTTGCGCTCCGCTTCTCTGCAAAAATGAATTGCGATCAGCGGGTAGAGGGCCAGCCCAAGACCCCAGTTTAGATAAGAGACGAACGCGGCGCACAAGACCGCCATAGCCACTACCTGGACGGTGGTTCTGGGGATGCGCGAAACCGCCAGCACCGCCTTTTTGAAGGTTGTTGTCGACGCCAGGATGAGACTCAACACCAGGATCAGCGTCATCTGCATGGTGAAGGCCAGCAGCATCCATAGCCCCTTGTAGTAGGCGTCGACGGTCGCCGTCACGGAATTGCCGATCGAGAGCGAGATGATGGAAACCCCAATCAACAGGATGACGGAAGTCGTGATCGCATCGGGCACGAGCCGTTCTACAAGCCGCGAAAAGGAGTCGATCCAGTTTTTTCCCAAGACGCTTACCTCTCTGGTTTTATTTTCAAGTGGTGTGAGACGACTGACCGGTTGGTAAGTATAGGCGCGGCGGCGAAGCCGCGCAACTCTTCTGCGAACGGGGCTACACGGCGTTTTAACGCCCGGTGTCGAGTTGCATCGAGTCGAGTTTGAGCAGCGCGTGCAGTAACACGTTTGTTCCGTTCGTTACGTCTTCGGGGCGTGAAAACTCACGCGGGCTGTGGCTGACGCCGTCAACGCTTGGAACGAAGATCATCCCGACAGGGCCTAAATGCGCCATCTCCTGCGCGTCGTGGCCGGCGCCGCTAGGCATGAACTTGGTCGTGAATCCGAGCTGTTTGGCCGCCTCGTCGATCACGCGACGGACGCGGATGTCGGTCGGCGCGGGAGGAGTCGAGTTGGTCTGCTTGAATTCAAACTTCGTCCCCGTGGCCTTCTCGATCTGCCCGACCTCGAGCAGGATTTTCTCAAAAAGCATCTTCGTCTTCGCCGCGTCGAGATCGCGCAGCCCCAGACTCGTCGTGACTTTGCCTGGGATGACGTTGTAAGCGCCGGGGAAGGCCTGAATCTTGCCGACCGTGCCGACCTGGCGGCCCGGAACGCTCGTTACAACGCGGTTGACGGCCTCGACGTATTTGGCCGCCGCGAGCAGCGCGTCGCGCCGCTGGTTCATCGGCGTCGTGCCCGCATGATTGGCGAAGCCTTCGATCGTCACGTCCCACCAGTTGATACCGACGATGCCTTCGACCACGCCGATCGAGATCTTCTCGGAATAGAGGACGCCGCCCTGCTCGATGTGCAATTCCATGTAAGCCGCGATGTCGCCCGGCTTGCGAACTACTCCGGCGACCTTGTCCGGATCGCCGCCGATGAACTTTATGCCTTCGAGAACGGTCTTGCGGCTATTCGTGACGAGGTTCAACTCCTTCTCGGTCAAGCCGGCGGCGATGGCGTGGCTGCCGATTGTCCCACCCTCTTCGTTCTGAAAGATGATCACTTCCAGCGGATGGCGCAGCGCGACTTTGTTCTCGGCCAGCGACTGCGCCACCTCGATCGCGCCCATAGAGCCGACGTCGCCGTCATAATTGCCGCCTTCGGGCACGGAATCGATATGCGAACCGATGACCATGGGCTTCAAGCTCGCGTCATTGCCGGCGCGTCGGCCGACGATGTTGCCCGCCGCGTCAACGCTGACGTCCAACTTCGCCTCGCGCATCAGCTTCATCGCATACTCGCGGCCCTTCAGATCGGCCTCGCTGTATGCGACGCGGCTGACGCCGCCCTGCGGGTTTTTACCGAACTCCGACAACTCGCGCAGATGGTCATTGACTCGCTGCCCGTTGACGCGAAGCTGCGATAACGATTGGGGCGCCGGCAATGCGAAGGCCCCGGCGGCGCATAACAGGTTCAGATTGAATTCCCGTCGATTCATCAGCTTCTCCTCGGAAAACGGCCATTTAGGCGCCGAACGGTCTTTGAAAAAATAACGCAACCGCAAGCCGTTGACGATGTGGCGCGAGTTGTTTACTCGCG
>DATEMG010000406.1:0-4207 GCA_035275805.1 Blastocatellia bacterium | reverse complement strand
CTGAATTTGCGACAGATGGATGAAGCGGTGCGCGCCTTCGGACAAAAGATCAAAGACGGCGGAATCGGGTTGTTCTATTTCGCCGGACACGGCGTGCAGGTCGAGGGAGTGAATTACCTGGCGCCGGTGGGCTTGCGGGTGGAGAAGGAGCAGGATGTAAAGTTCGAGATGCTCGACATTGGAAAAGTGACGGCGGAGATGGAAGCGGCGAAAAACGGATTGAACATCCTGGTTCTGGACGCCTGTCGCAACAACCCATTTTTGCGCGCCTTTCGGTCTCCGAACCCGGGTCTCGCGCCGATCAACGCCCCGAGCGGGACATACATCGCTTTCGCCACTGCGCCGGGAACGACCGCCAGTGACGGCGAGGGAAATAACGGGCTCTACACTCAGGAGTTGTTGACCAATCTGAAACAGCCTGGGTTGCGTTTGGAAGATGTCTTTATTCGGACGCGCGTGTCGGTGAAGAAGAAGAGCAATGACCTGCAGGTGCCCTGGGAGAATGGGGCGCTCGAAGGCGTAGTCATCCTCAACGGAAAGGCTGCCGCTAATAACGGAAAGGCTGCCGCTAATACAACTGCAGGGGCCGTAGCGGCCTTAACTAAGTTTCCGAAGATTCGCTCTTCTGGAATTCCCCTATCCACATTGCGTTCAGGGAAATTCACCACTGCGAGCGTGGACGAGAAGGGGCAGGTCAGTAAACGCGAAGCAGGCCCGGCGTCATTCTATTTGGAAGACCTCGGCAATGGCGTCAAATTGGAGATGGTCTTTATACGTGGCGGCAAGTTTCAAATGGGTTCGCCTCGCACCGAGCTGGAGCGAGATGAGGATGAGATCCAACACCCGGTGAAAGTGAGCGGTTTTTGGATGGGGCGCTACGAGGTTACGCAGTCCCAATGGATAGCTGTCATGGGCCGCTTGCCGCGTTGTCTCGCTGTCAGCGATAACCTGGATAGAGGAGACGATATACCTTTAACCTGCGTCACATGGATTGAAGTTCAGGAATTCATAGACAAATTGAATGAGCTGCTGAAGTTGGATAAGGAGAAGGGATACAGCTTGCCGCGAGAAGCGGAGTGGGAATACGCTGCGCGAGGCGGAACTACAACTCCGTTTCCCTATGGGGCGACAATCGGGCCGGGGCTGGAGAATTACGACTGGGGAACCTCTTACGCCAATGGGCCGACGCAAGCTCGCAATAATCAATATCTAGTGAAAGTCGGAAGCTTCGTGGCCAATCCGTTCGGACTCTATGACATGCTAGGGAACGCGTCGGAATGGTGTGAAGATTGGTTGGGGGAATACCCGACGGCAGGTCAGGGCGAACAAGTAGACCCAACGGGACCATCCGAAGGGGAGAGGCGGGTTATACGAGGAGGGGAATATGGAAGCTCTGCTCGCGGATGCAGAGTAGCCACTCGCGCCGGGATCCTCCCCACTTACCGCCCCTTAATCTCCATGGGCTTCCGTCTGGTGAGGAGAGAGTAACCAGGTTATCTCCCAGACACATTTTGGAACCGCGGATTTTCACCGATACTGCGGATTTTTCACGGATTATCCGTGTTGATCCGCCCGCATCCATGAAAATCCGCGGGTTCCCGCAAGAAGACCTCAGTCGCTACGCAGCGTGACCGCGGGATCGACGCGTCCCGCTCTCCGAGCCGGCCCGAGTCCGGCCAGCAAGCCGGTCACGAGCATCAATGCCGGAGCAACCATAAACGCAATCGCGCCGGCGCTTCCCACTCCATACAATTGAGATTTCAACGCGCGGCCCGCCATCCACGCCAGGACAAGCCCTACGCCCGCGCCCCATATCCAGAGCCGCAGCGCGTGGGCGAGCACGATCAGTCGTATGTCGGCGGCTCGCGCGCCGAGCGCCGTGCGGATGGCGAACTCCCGCAACCGCAGTCCCGCCCCGTAAGACACCACGCCGTACAATCCGAGGCACGACAACAGCAGCGACGACCCGCCGAACAACGTTACCAATCCGGTCAGCAGGTTTCGCGATTGGAGGCTCTGATCGACCCAGTCTTTCAGAGAGCGGACATCGTAAACCGGTTGATCCGGGTTTTCTTTGTGGATTTGTTCCACTACGGCAGAGGTGAATGATTCCGGCCGCCCGGCGGTTCTGATTACCAGAGTTCCTCGCTCTTGACTTCGCTGCGTTTCCGTCCTTATCTGCGCTTTCGGCCAATACAATTGCGAACGTAGATCGGTCTCAAGACTCAGACTCCTGATGTGGCCGACCACGCCCACAATCTCAATCCAAGGCGTTTTATCAGTGATGACTGCGAACCGAATTCGCTTGCCCAACGGGTTTTCATCGCCGAACACTTTGCGCCCCAGTTGTTCGTCAATGATGGCGACCGGCGGAGCGCCTTCTTTGTCCTGTTCGGTAAAGTCCCGCCCGCGGATCAGTGGAATGCCCATCGCCGAAAAGTAACCGGGCGTGACCGAACAGAATTCCCCGGTGACCTTGCTGTCCAGCTTGCCTTCGAACTCCACCGGGCCGCCCGGATAACCCCTGCCGAACGGCGGCAGGCTGGCCACGCCGGCCTCAATGACGCCGGGAATGGTTTTCACCCGCCCGACCAATCGTTGATAGTAGTCCGCGACCTGAGGCTCAGAGGGGTATTTGGCTTGCGGCGCCTGCAGGCCCATGGTCAGCGCGCCCTGAGGCGAGAACCCAGGATTCACCCGAAGGACCGCGACCAGGCTCGCAGAAAGCAACCCGCCGGCGAAGACCAGCGCCAGCGTGACGGCGATCTGCGCGGCCACGAGCGCGTTCCGGATCGAGCCGGCGCCTGTTAGCGCGCGCGCGCCCTGTCGCATCGTTGTGGCGAGATGCGCTCGCGAAGCCAGCCGCGCCGGCAGCATTCCGGCGAGCAGCGTGACAATCACGCTGAGCGACAGCGCAAACGCCAACGCAGGCGCATTCAACCCGATCGTCTCCAAACCCGGCAATTGCAGTGGGAGGCGCTTTACTAAAACTTTCAGCAGGAGCCAGGCGAGCAACGCGCCGGCGCCGGCGCCGGACAAACAGAGCGGAAGCGCCTCGGCGAGCGTTTGTATGCGCAACCGGGCTGCGCTTGCGCCCAATGCGGCGCGTACCGCAAATTCGCGAGTCCTGGCGTTCGCGCGGACAATCAACAGACCGCCGAGATTGACGCAGCAGATCAACAACAAAGAACCCACCGCCGCGAGCAGAACATAGAGAGTCGTCCTGAACTCTCCGACGTAACTGTCGAGCAGGGATTCCACCACCGCGCCATCCCGACCTCCACCCGGACCATGTGGACGCTGCTCGGTCAGACGCTCGCTGATCGAGGACAACTCGGCCTGCGCCTGACTCAGGCTAACGCCGGGTTTGAGCCGCCCGACTGCTCTATAGTAAAAGTGGCTAAAGGCCCGGATTTCGTCAGGCGGGATGAATAGCGGCGTCAACAAATCCAGTTCACTGGTCGGGTATCGAAAATTCGGCGGCATTACGCCGATCACCTCAAACGACTCGTCGTTCAAGAGTATTTTTCGGCCCAAGATCGCCGGATCGCGCGCGAAACGTCGATCCCAGAACCGATAACTTAGCACCGCCACTTTGGCGTTCCGAAGAGCCTCTTCCTCCGAAAACGAGCGGCCGAGCATCGGCTGAACATCGAGCGTTCGCGGCAGATTCCACGACGCCCGCGCCCCTTGCGCGCGCTCGGGCGGGCCGTCTCCTGTTAGATTGAAATTGACCGCCGCTTTGATAATCGCGATGTCCTCGAACAACCTGGTCTGCGCCCGCCATTCCATCCAGGTCGGCGCGTTTACGCTGATGCGCATGTAGCCGGCCGCAGCCGCAACTGTATTGGTGTAATAGAGCGCCACAATGCGCTCCGGGTCGGAATACGGTAAGGCGCGCAGCAGAATGCCGTACGCCAGGCTGAAGATCGCCGTGGTCAATCCGATTCCGAGCGCCAGGACGGCGCACATTACCGCGGTCCATCCGGGCGATTTCCGAAGCATTCGCAGTCCATACCGCATGTCATCGAAGATGAGCTTCGCCTGCGCCCATCCCCACATCCCGCGCGTGGTATCTTTGATCAATCCGAGGTTGCCGAATTCACGACGCGCCGCCGATTCTGCTTCCTCCGCGCTTTCGCCTCGATCGATGCGATCACGAATCGCCATTTGCAGATGGCTTTGGATTTCTTCTTCCAACTCTTCT
>DATEMG010000405.1:0-3062 GCA_035275805.1 Blastocatellia bacterium | reverse complement strand
TCCCGCAGCGTTGCCGCCGTTGCTATACGGTACCCGTAAAGAAGCGGTGAGTATTGCGCCGACGTCGAATCGTCTGGATTTTGCCCGATGGTTGATCGGCGCGGAGCATCCTTTGACCGGTCGCGTCGCCGTGAACCGTTTCTGGCAGGCGCTGTTCGGCGCGGGGCTGGTCAGAACGACTGAAGATTTCGGGTCGCAGGGCGAATCGCCGTCGCATCCGGAATTGCTCGATTGGATGGCCGTCGAGTTTATGAACGGCTGGGATGTGAAGTCGTTGTTGAAGACGATGGTGATGAGCGCGACTTATCGCCAGTCATCAAAAATCACTCCACAGTCGCAACAGCGTGATCCCGGCAACCGGTTGCTGGCGCGCGGGCCGCGTTTCAGACTCCCGGTGGAAATGATTCGCGACCAGGCGCTCTTCGTTTCCGGATTATTGGTCGAAAAACTCGGCGGGCCTTCGGTCAAACCTTATCTACCTGATGGATTGTCTAAAGACATGAACCCTCCCGATCAGTCTGGTTCTTACCGTGACCAGGGCGAGGGTCTATGGCGACGCAGTCTTTACACCTATTGGAAGCGCACGGCGCTGTCGCCGACTATGCAAGTGTTTGGCGCGTCGTCGCGCGAATACTGTACGGTTCGAGAGACACGGACCAACACGCCGCTGCAATCGCTAAACCTGATGAACGACGTCACCTACGTCGAGGCGGCGCGCCTGTTGGCTCAGAGAATGTTGCGCGAAGGCGGCGCAACGCCGCAGTCGCGCGTCGCGTGGGCGTTTCTCGTGGCGGCGTCGCGGCGGCCGAGCGAAAGCGAATTGCAGGTCTTGTTGAGAAATTTGAGCTGGCAGAAGGATTATTTCGACCGCTACCCGCGAGAAGCGACAAGGCTATTATCAATCGGCCAGAAACGGAATGAAGCGAAACTTGATGAGGCGGAACTGGCGGCGTATTCCGCGACTGCGAGTTTGATCCTGAATCTGGATGAAATGATTACAAAGCAGTGAGCGGAAGGAACCGCGGATTTTACGATGCGACGGATCGATGCGGATCCGTTAAGCTCCGTAGCATCTGTTCAATCCATGATTTCTTCTGGGGTTTCTTCTGGTTCAATTTCGACGAGGGCGTACATGAATCCGCTCGAAGAACAAAAATTGATGATGACGCGCAGGCATTTCTTCGGCCTGTGCAGCCTGGGCCTCGGCGCCGCCGCGCTCGCTTCGCTGCTTGGAGAAAGCGGATATGCGCAAAGCGGCGCCGCAAAGTCCGGCCTGCCGGACTTGCCGCATTTTGCCCCGAAAGCGAAACGCGTGATTTATTTATACCAGGTCGGCGGCCCTTCACAACTCGACCTCTTCGATCATAAACCACAGCTTGAAAAACTGCGCGGGCAGAACCTGCCCGAATCAATCCGTATTGGACAGCGGTTGTCCCAATTGACCGCGAATGAATCCCTGCCGACTGCGCCTTCGGCGTTCAAATTCGCGCGGCACGGCAAATCCGGCGCGTGGTTGAGCGATCTGTTGCCACACACCGCGAAGATCGTTGACGAAATCAGCTTCATCAAATCAATGCATACGGAGCAGATCGCTCACGACCAGGCGCTCACCTTCTCGCTCACCGGATTCCGGATTGCGGGAAGACCGAGTCTCGGCTCGTGGGTCGATTACGGCCTGGGCAGTGAGAATAGAGACTTGCCTGCGTTCATCGTGATGGTCTCCAATGGGCGGACGGCTTTTGGCGAGTTCCTCTACGACCGGCTCTGGGGAAGCGGCTTTCTGTCTTCGCGTTACCAGGGCGTGAAGTTTTACAACGGCCCCGACCCCGTGCTTTACCTGTCGAATCCGCCGGGCGTAAGCAAAGAAGTTCGCCGCCGCTTCCTCGACGACCTGGCCGAGTTGAATCAGATCAACGCGCGAGATTATGGCGACCCTGAAATTCTGTCGCGCGTGGCGCAGTATGAGATGGCGTACCGAATGCAGTCTTCGACGCCCGAACTGATGGATCTGTCGAAAGAATCTGAAAAGACGTTGGAGCGTTATGGCCCCGACGCGCGCTCGCCGGGCACGTTCGCGTTCAATTGCATTCTGGCGCGGCGGATGGCCGAACGCGGAGTCCGTTTCATTCAACTCTTCCATCAACACTGGGATCAGCATCTGAATTTGCCGATGGATATTCCGAGCCGGGCCAAGGAAACTGATCAGCCTTCCGCCGCTCTGATTATGGATTTGAAAGAGCGAGGGATGCTCGACGACACGCTGGTCATCTGGGGTGGAGAATTCGGTCGCACAGTTTATTCTCAAGGCAAGCTGACCGATACCAATTACGGGCGCGACCATCACGGGCGCTGTTTTACGGTCTGGCTTGCCGGCGGGGGAATCAAGCCGGGAATCACAATGGGTGAGACGGACGATTTTAGCTTTAACATTGCGAGCGATCCCGTGCATGCCCACGACTTAAACGCGACGATCCTACATTGTCTGGGCATCGATCACACTCGGCTGACCTACAAATTCCAGGGTAGGAATTTTCGGTTGACGGACGTCGAAGGAAATATTGTGAAGCGGATTCTCTCATAAGGATTGGGGCCGGACACGAGTAAACTAGGCAACGACGCTAAAAATACAAGATACTGTCATTTAACACAGCACACCGGAACGCTACGCTCCACCGCCGGCTAAGTTCCGCCCCCCCTCCAGGGCTCGAAATGACTTCACCGAGTTTGCCAACAGTATCATAGGGAGCGGCGCTCCAAAGACTCCGCTATTCTACGTAGTTGACCAGCAATCCTCAATTCGGAGAATGTCCGGCGGCATTGCGGGAGGCGGCATGATCGGAAAGCGCGCTCAGCTTGCGAAGCAACTACTTGACCAATTATCCACCACGACATACTACGGCTCTGCATCTCATCGCGGCAGACGTAGACCTCCGCCGATCAATTCAATTCCGACAGCTGACTAAGTAGGAAAGTATGAACACCCGATGGACTCACGGAGAATCTATGCAAACAAGACGGCTCGGAAACAGCGATCTTTACATTACCCCACTCGGCGGCGGCGG
>DATEMG010000404.1:0-6712 GCA_035275805.1 Blastocatellia bacterium | reverse complement strand
CGCGCGCTTGAAGAATCCGGTCCACGTAGCCGCTGACTTTGAAAGCCATCTCCACTTGTTTCGCCGGCTCGATGTTGGCCGAATAACGGACGCCCTTGCCCGCCGGGTTCATCTCGACGGTTTTGATCTTCACCGGTACGGGCGTCGGTTCGGCAGCCGACGATTTTTCTCGGCAGCCCGTCAGCGGAAAGGCGAAAGGCGAAAGGCAAAAGGCGAAAATCAAAAATCGCGATTTCATTGGTCTCCTCCTACGGCTTTTTCGAAGTCTGCCCGGGCCGACCAGAAGGCGAGCAGAGTTTGTTGGTATTGGTTATCCGCTTCGGCCAGCGCGGCCTGAGCGTTGAGCACGTCGTTGAGCAACGCCGCTTGCTGCTTGTAGCGGTTGCCCATCACACGGAGCTTTTCCAGGGACGATTCCTGCGACATGCGGTTGACGACGAGCATCTGCCGCGCCTGTTGCAGCTTGCGGTATTTGGCGTTCACTTCGGCCTGCACGGAGTTTTCGACATCGCGCAGGGCGAGCGCGGCCTGTTCGATCGATCGCGCTTTCTCCGACGCTTCGCGCTTCTTGCGGCCCCAATCGAAAGGCTCCCAGCTCACCGACACGCCGAGGCTTGCGACATTTTTCGGCAGGAAGTTGGTATTCAGCGGCGAGATATAGTTGAAGGCGAGGCCGATCTCGGGAATCAGCTCCGATTTCTTGATCTTGCGGTCGTACTCGGCGTATTTGACCTTCAATTGCGCCTCTTTGATTTCAGGGCGTTGTTGTAAGGCGTGTTCGCGAGCGGTGGCCAGGTCTGTTTCGTCGCCGCTAAGGCCGGGGACCGGGCTGACGCTGAACTCGGTCTGCGCGTCGCGCCCCAGCAGTTGATTGAGCTGTTCTTTCTGCGTCGCCAGTTGATCGCGCAAGCTGAGCGCGTCGTACTTAACCTTTTCCAGCCGCGTGCGGACTTCCAGGCCGTCGGCTTTCAACGCGACCTGTTGGACGACGTATTCGCCGGTCACACGGTCCAGTTCCTGATACAGCCGGATCGCTTCCTCCGACGCGCGTAAGGAACTCTGCGTTTGGAGAATGGCGTAGTAGTTGCGCCGCACGTTGCTGATGATCGTCTGCCGCTGCAAGCGCAATTGCTGTTCGGCGATCTCCTGCCCGACGCTCATTTGTTTCAAGCCGAGATTGATGCGGTAAAGCTGCGACAGCGGTTGATTGATCTGGCCGGTGACGAAAAAAGTCAGGCGGCGCGGCGTGGAAATCTCGGTCGTTTTGTCCGGTATCGGCCCGATGTCGGGAAACGAGCCGAACGAACCTTTCTCAAAGGTGAATGACATCGGCGTCAGCAGTTGCGACGCCAGAGTGTGAAACTTGAACTCCGGCAGCCGTCTCGCGCGCAGGGCTGCGAGCTTGTCGGAAAATTTCTCTACCTCGATGGACGCGCTTTTCACCTGCCGGTTTTTGCCGAGCGCCATCGCGACGGCCTGCTCCAGGGTCAGGACCTCTGCCTGCGCCTCCTGCCCCCGCGCCGTTGGCGCGTAGCCAACGGCGCAGGCGATGCAGGCCATGAGCCAAAGAAAAGTTCGTGTTGATTTGCGAGCGAACATAATTCTCCTTCCCGGAGCCTCAATCAGGCTCCGCAATAATTCGAGCGATGGTGTTTGAAATTCCTTTATCAGCCCGGCGCCGCGATCTTCGCAGAGAGAAGCAGGCTGGATCGGTTTTCAAATGTGTGTACGAGTCGGCAAGCGGTACAGTCAGTAGGTCACGAAATGGACGTAGACATCCATTGTTCATCGTTCATTTGTCATTTGTCATTTGTCATTGCCGGCCGCAACAGTCGATCAACGACCAATGAAAATTGGGCGATTTCCGGGCAATGACAAATGAACAATGAACTATGAACAATGACAAATGCTCTTCTTTGCATGATTTCGCGATTTACTGACTGTACTAGAGGCGCCACGCCTCCACCCTAGTCGCTACCGTTCCCTCAACCCAGTTTGGCAATCGCCTTTGCCGCGACATAAGCGTCCAGCGGCGCCAGCAACACGATCATCACCCAAAGCGGCGCCACGACCAGCGCGCCGACCAGCCGCATCGCCCAACGATTTGCGCCGCAGACTGAAGTCCTCTCCGATACGCTCTGCGTCACAAAGTTGACCAACGTGCCTGAAAACGAACCGCCACGATTGCCGCCGCCGGACAACGGTCTGGTCTCGTATTCAAACCTTCCGCTGTGGCCGGGTATGACAGTTGTCGGCGCAGTACACAGGCGTTGATCAACGCCGCATCGTCGGCAGAACTTGTCGCGCTCCAGCAATTGCGCGCCACAAGTGTGGCACTGCGTCAAGCCAACCGTTTCTGTCATCTCTTGCGCGAACATATTGCCTCCTCTCGTGAACGTTGCTTCAACTGTCTTACTTCTTGCGACGACCGTGAGTAGTGCAACCGCCTTGCCACACAGCCGGCGATTTGCCAAATCTCTTTAAGTCGATGAGAAGAGAAGGTTTGTGTTGATCAGGTGAGCGCCCATCCCCGGATGCCGCCGACAGGCGCCGACGAGTTCGCCGCCGAAATGCAGGCGCGCGCCGACATTTCGGCATTACTGGCTGTGCGTCTTTATTGCGGATAACCCTCTGAATTTCTGCCGCTGTGAGATGAGAGTATTCAGGGTGTTCCGGCGTCATTTACCTCAGGGCGAAAACTTCGCGAACGCACGCGGCGCCTTGTGAACATGTCGTTAGGCGGTTAGCAAATGAGTGTACGGTGTGGGGCGATTTGTTTAATCGCCCTGATTGTGGCTTCTTGAGATCAGGAAAAGAGGCGCGAGTAAACAATTCGCGCCACAGTCCCGTACATGCATTTGCTAGCCAATCTAGGCGGCGGGACCTCTTACAAGTTACAAGCAGTGAGGACAAGGGTATGATTAATGAACTCGTCGCGCTCATCGTGGACGAAAGCAAATGGTTTCCGGTCTCGATGGGCTGCGCCCTTCTGGCCGTCACGATTCTGCTCTACCGGCGCCGCCATTCGGATTTACCCGTCCGACGCCGGGTTTTAGCTGCGATGAATCTATTCTTCGGAGTCACGATTGGGACCATGGCCTTCGGTCACCTATTGGCCGTGACTACCAAGCTTGCATTGGGGACGCTGGAAGGCGCTGTTCCGGTGTTCTACGTAATCGGCGTCGCCTTGGCTGTACCCTCCTGGTTTCTCATCCGTCATACGCGGAGGCTGCTCGCCTCTGACGAAGATCACGGGCGGGCGACGGTGGTTCTCAACGCCTGGCTGGGGATCACACTCCTGGCGCTGGGGGTTCCCAACCTGCCCCTCGCCGCGCCGGCCCTATTGAACATCGGGTATCACCTGCATTCCCGCCGCGTGGTGGGTTGGGTGATTGTCGGCATAGCGGCCGTCGTTAATGTGGGACTGTTCATTGGGTCGTTGATATTCATGGCGAGCGGCCAGAGTTTCGAGCAATTCAATGGGATTGAGTAAGCTTGTAGTTTCCGGTTTCTGGCCTCTGAAAAGAACGCATCAATAGAACGCGGATGACGCGGATAGAGCGGATCATCGATGATAAAATCAGAAGAAATCAGCATCGATCCGCTCTATCCGCGTCATCCGCGTTCTATTAACCCGCACACCGATGTGAAAGCCGCTCTATATTATTCACGTCACGACGACGTCGAGCCGCCGTCAAATTGCAGCCGCGTCATCATGTAGCTGAGACCGATGAACATCGGTACCTCAATCGCGCTGTACCAGAACGGAAAGGCTATCAGGTAGTCGGTGCTCCAGGTAAACAGCGTGCGAAAGTGAAGTGGAACGCTGACCAACAGAAGGAGCATCGCAAAGGCATAGACCAGCCGCCCGGCGCGCCCGCCTGAGTAGCGCCGCCACGATAACATGCCCGGGATCGCGGCGATCAGGATGATGACCGCGAAGGCGATGTCTACAGGCGGAGTAAAGACCTCGCGCACCCACCGCTCGAGTCCCATGATCATGCGGCCGGTATGAATCACGGCGCCGAGCGCGAACGTCACGCCGGCCGCCGCTTTGAATAGTCGCGGCGCCGACGCCACGGCTCCAGTCGAAGTCTTGAGAGTTGTGCTTTTCACAGTTTGTCCTCCTTTTGAGTTTTGACGATTACGTTAGGTAGTTTCATAGAGAGCCGAACACCGACGAAGCGCTCTGATTTCCAGACGCTCCGATGAAACGATTGCCCGTTTGTGAACGCCGCGACCGATCTCGCCGCCGTCGTCCTCCGCCCAAACTTCGAACACATACATTTTTCCCTCCTGACGAAGGAATCGGGCCTTCGCTCGGACTGTTGCGCCCGGCGGCGTGGCCGCCGAATGCGAGACATCAACTGTCACGCCTACGGATAGCTCGCCTTCGGCCAACAACGGCTGCATCACGCGCGACGCCGCAACCTCCATCAGCGCGATCATTCGCGCCGTGGCCAACACGCCTGGAAATACATCCGACATGCCAACTCCGATTGCGCTTGCCAAGTCGGCATCTGATACGCGCCACGTCACGCTTGCGTGCGCGCCGAGGTCAAGCCTTGCTCTTTCCATAACAATGCGCCTCCTCGATCGCATTTCACTTCAACATCAACGCCGGCAGGAATGGCAAACGCCTTGCCAGAGCGTTGATGGATTGCGCCGGAGGACTTGGGCGATTGTTCAAATGATTGAAACGAAGGGAAGTAGGCTTGCGAAATTATGGCGGCTGAGATCGTTTGTGATAGGCGTGGTAACAACGCCGACGCCGGTATTTCGGCGGCGCCACTCGGCAAATGCCCAAATGTCGGCGTCGGCTGAATGATCCGGCAGATCATGTATAATCGGAGTATGCGGCTTCGCTGACTCGCGCGGCCGCGCCGGTCAACATCGCTTCGATCATGCAGTTCATTCCGCTTATCGGCGCTGTGGAAGATCAAATCGTCGAATGTTTTCCGAACAGCGACGCGCCGCCTTACTCGTCTCATCCGCGCTTTCCGGATGCGCTGGCCGTAGAGAGCGTCGAGGGCGCGGCGCCCGCGCTCTCGACGCTGATGGAATCGATCCTGCCGATGGTCCCTGGCATGGCGGAAGCTATTTGCATGCCAGGGAATTGCGGCCTAAAGGCTGGATTACAAACTGTAACGCAACATCTATCAAAGGGAATCAACAGGATAAGAAAATGAGTCAACAAACAGCAAAAACTCTCAATGAGGCGAAGGCTCAAGCATTCGCCGACCGGATGCTCGACACTTTGAATAAAGCAGCGTCGGCGCTGATGATCAGCGTCGGCCATAGGACCGAACTGTTCGACACTCTGGCCGATCTGCCGCCCACGACGAGCGAGCGCATCGCGAATGCCGCCGGATTGAACGAACGCTACGTGCGCGAATGGCTCGGGGCGATGGTGACGGCGGGGATCGTTGATTATGACCCCGCCGAGGGAACCTACTTTTTGCCGCGCGAGCACGCCGCTTTCCTGACGCGAGCCGCGTCGCCGAACAATCTCGCCGCGACCTCTCAGTTCATCCCGGTGCTCGCTTCGGTGGAAAACGAGATCGTCGAATCTTTCCGAAAAGGCGGCGGCGTCCCCTATTCGTCGTACTCGCGCTTCCATGAGGTGATGGCCGAGGAGAGCAGTCAGACAACCGTCTCCGGCCTGACCGACGCGATCCTGCCGCTCGTTCCCGGGTTGATCGAAGATCTGCGCGAAGGAATTGACGTAATGGATGTCGGTTGCGGCCGTGGTCGCGCGCTCATCCTGATGGCAGGGACTTTCCCGAAGAGCCGCTTCACCGGATACGATTTTTCGGAAGAAGCGATCGCAGATGCCGGCGCGGAAGCCGCTCGGCAGGGACTCGACAACATCCGCTTCGAGGCGCAGGACGTGGCCCGCATAGACGAGCCCGCGCGCTACGACCTGATTACGGCCTTCGACGCGATTCACGACCAGGCGGCGCCTCGCAAAGTCCTGAAGGCAATCGCCCGCGCGCTGCGTCCTGGCGGGGTCTTCCTGATGCAAGACATATACGCTTCGAGCCACGTCCATAAAAACATTGATCATCCGCTGGGAACGTTCACCTACACGGTCTCGTGCCTGCATTGCATGACCGTCTCGCTGGCTCTCGGCGGCGAAGGGTTGGGCGCTGCCTGGGGCGAGGAGAAGGCGTTGGAGTTGTTGGTCGAAGCGGGTTTCAGCCAGATCGGGGTTAAACGCCTGCCGCACGACATCATCAATAATTATTACATCGCGGGAAAGGGTTGAGTCATCAGAGCCTTCCTTTCCATACCTATGCGCGTCTGGTCGTTGATTGCTGAAAACGCCGCCTGGGAAGTGGCGCGCAAAGATAGCCTCACGCCCTCTCATAAGCGTGGCATTTTCGGAATTCAGAAAATGCCACGCCCTGCGCTGTGTCCAGATAGTAGAGTCCGCCGCGTTATGAGAAAAAAGAACGTGGGACGTTTGCACTACGTTCCACGTTCTTAGAGGCGTCGCTCATGTCGCAATTAGCGACGCCATTGAGGAATGAAAGCGCGACATATGGGAGACCGAAAAAAAAGCGGAGGAGCCAGTCCCCCGCTTTTTTTTCGGTCTCATTGGTGAACGAATCAAACACGTATAGAGAGGACATTTTATGAAGAGCATTCCACAATATCTAAGAGCAGGTCTATTTTCAGTTCTGTTCATGCTTTCAATGTATTCACATCC
>DATEMG010000403.1:0-15128 GCA_035275805.1 Blastocatellia bacterium | reverse complement strand
GAATTGCCAGCCGAGTTCTATAAACATCGCGCTCCTACGGAGCTAAGAGCCGAGAGGCTCACTTTCTGAGTTTGCCAGCAGTATCAGGGCTCGCCGCACTCCATACGCTTCGCGATTTGATAACCGCTCTCAGCGCCGAGGCGCCTGGTGGGAGGGCTACGAGCGCGAGTAAACAACTCGCGCCACACTGGCAGGCCACAACACTGGCGCCCAGGCGCTTAACAAGCAGATTATGCCAACAGAGGATATGCCTTTTGGAGGATGGCGGCTTCAGCCATTCATATCGGCGATAGGCAGGATGTTTTGATCTTCCAGGATAGTTCTGACGCAATCGGCGCCGGCCAGTGCGATCACGCCTCTGACTGTGGTTTCGACCGGGATTGCGCCGACCGCGTTCGGATGCTCGGCCAGGCGGTGTCCGTCGAATCTTTCCAGAATCTGATCTATCTCGGGCAATGCCGCTTCGGCCTCATGGCTGACCCTCTCGGCGGCGTCCTGGCGTTCGGCGCGCGACGGCCTTGCGGCGCCTCCTCCGCCGTTACCGTCGGCGCGAAGCATTACGATGGCGCGCACCTTGTCGCGCGGATGCAACCGGTCGAGCCTGCGGCTGAATTCCCGGCTGATCTTCGACTGAAAATTGCCTAAATCCATTGGGACACCCGCTTAAATCAGGGGAGTTAAGAAAAGACCGTTCCGACTCATATGCCGAATATGAAATATGTCATATGGCATATGAAAGACGTCTTCTCTTTTATTAACGCCACTTGAACTTGAACCACAATAGCGAGGTCATTGTAACACTGATCAGCCCAACGACTGCAAGGCTCTCACAGGTTGGATTAATCCATGGCCCCAGCGGTTGTCGGGGCGCAATCTGTCGCCTCCCGGGTGTTTGGCGGTCTCCTTCAAGACTCTGATGATGTCGCCGACCGGCGCTTCGGGTTTGGCGGCCATCAAAAGCGCCGCCGCGCCCGCCACGTGCGGCGTCGCCATCGAAGTGCCGTTCATATAGGTGTACTCGAAGACGCCGTCGGGGCGTTTTTCGGGCGGAATGCAGGAGAAGATTTGGGCGCCGGGCGCGACCACGTCCGGTTTAGTGACGATCAAGTTCTGGTCGTCGCTCGGGAAAACCAGGCTTACGCCGCCGCTGAAGAAGGCCACGTCGCACTTGCCGCCCCTCATCTTCTCGACCGCGCCGACGGCAAATGCGTTGGCAGTGTTGCCGGGCGAGCAACTGTTGCCGTGATTTTCGTTGCCGATTGCGACGACGGGTAAAATGCCGAACTGATCGACCAGGATTCTGAAGACTTCGTCGAAAAGCGGCTCGTAGTAGCTGAAGCCCAGCGACATGTTGATGATGTCCACGCCTTTTTCGACCGCCCACGAGACGCCCTCCATCAATGTGCGCAGGGTGGCGTCGCCGATCACCACGCCCGCGACATAGAGGCTCGCCTCTGGCGCGACCCCTATCGAGACGCCATGCGACGTCTTGCCGCCCGCTATCGTGCCGCATACGTGCGTGCCGTGCGCGCCGCAATCGTACGCAGGGTTCGATGCGATCCGGCGGCCCAGCGGATCGACGACGATAAAATCGGCTACCCGGCCCTCGAGCGCCTGGTGCTCCGCATAAACGCCGGTGTCGAGCACGGCGATGTTGATCCCGGCGCCTTTGGTCGTCTCCCATAACTCTGGAATATCAAGCTCTCTCAAGCCCCAAGTCAGGCCGTCTCGCTCCTCCTGCCGCAGCAGATCTTTGTATTCGACCTCCTTGGGCCGGATCAGGTTGATCCTCTGGTTCGGTAGGATCGCGACCACGTCCGGCATCTCGGCGAGAATCGGCAGAGTCCTCGGAGTGACCTCGACGGCGGCGAACGGCAACGCGTTGGAGCCGATTGGGGCGAAGCGCAGTTCCTGCTTGCCCGGCAGAGTCGCGCCGCCAGCCTGCCGGTAGCCGTCGATAACCTCTCGGTTAATCGCCTGCTGCGAGAGTTTGCGCGCTTCGACTAATTTGAGCTTCTCGGCCAACGCGCGCAACCGTCCGCTCGGGGATCGATCTTCCGGTTCCGGGGGGCGATCGGGTGAACGGAAAATGACGATGGCTTCGCGGATGTCATCAGGGCCGCTGTCGGCAAGGAATGGGGCAAAGGCGGGAGAGATTTTCGTTTCGCTGGTGATCGTCGTGGACAAATATGTGTTCAGCATCAAGCGTATCCTCGTCGTCGTTCAAAAGTCCTGTGGCAGGCGCGACAATGATACACTAATGCCATATTACATATGCTATATGAAATATGGCATATGTAATATGGCGTATGTAATATGAAATTAAATTGTTATTTCCCTTTTCCCTCGGCGACCTTTTTTAACATCCCGTCTACTCTGTCAAAATTGGTTTTGTAAATCTGCAGGTTTGGGTCTTTGTTCTGCGTTCCCAACTGGACGGCCTTTTCGTAATTCGATCTGGACAGATCGATCTTGCCGGTCTTCTCATAAGCCTCGGCGAGACTGTCGTAGACGTTGGCGGAAAGCGGATAGCGTTCAACGTTTGATTTAAAAACGGCGATCGCATCGTCCATTTTGTCCGCGCCCATGAGTTGATAGCCGAGATTGTTCATCAGCGGCTCGGGCGGCTGAATCGCGTAGCCGAATTTTGCCGAAAGCCGTTTATAATGGCTTTCGACCGCAGGCGCGCCGCCCGCGACGACATCAGCGGCGACCTGCCATCCGTCGAACGCCTTGCGGAGGCCATGGTAGTGGCTGCGCATCACCACCGAGCCGTGATCCTCGTCCTCCATCAACATCGAGTCCCATTCGAATCCCTTCGGCTTGCTCTTGCCGAGAATGCCTTTGAACCGATCGAAGCCCTCGCGCGCGGCCCCGCCCTCGTTGGCCAGAGTTAAAAAGAGCGTCCGGTTCAGTTCCTTTCGATCCTTGAAGACCTCCTCTGCCTTGCGCGAGAGCAGGTGGTTGTCCCACTGCATCGACGGGCTGACCGCTATGTAGGCGTTGAAGACTTCAGGGCGGGTCAGGAAAGAGTGAATCGCGAACAACCCGCCGAACGAATGGCCGGCGAATACGCGGTAAGGTTGCGTGCGGTAATCTTTCTCGATCTTAGGAATCAATTCGGTCTCGATGAATTTGAGGAACTTGTCGGAGCCTCCGCTGGTCGGGAAATTCATTTCGGTCCCGTCGGGACGCGGCATCGAGGCGTTGGTCGGTGTCAGGTCGCGGGTACGATCAGTGTTGGTGATCGCCACGACGATCATTTCCGGCATCCGGCCGTTGCGCGAGAGGAATTCGATCGTGGCGGAGGTATGGCCCAGGTGCGCGTCGCCGTCGGTCATATAGAGCACGGGATAACGTTGCCCGTTGCGTTCGTATCCTGGCGGCGTGCGAATCAGGATGACCCGCTCTTCACCGAGGACCTCGGATTTGATCGCGACGCGGGCCCCGTCCGCGTAACTCTGCCCGAACGCGGCGACGGCCAGCGAGAACAGAAACGCGACAACTGCGAACGGAGAAGTCTTTTTCATAACAGCCTCCTTACTTGCTGAAACTGGTTGATCGGAAGTCTCGTTGCGAGAGTTTGTCGAAGAAGACTGAAGTATATGCGGGGAACTGCGTATGAGCCGCATGGCTTTGCGATTCAGAAAAGAGTTTTACGAGATTTTACAATATGGTAAACGTTGTATACGCGATCCGCCCCGTGCTATGTTGCGACTACAACGGGGTGAGTAATGAGCGCCCGGACAACATTCTTGCCGAACATATCCGGCGCGCTCTCAGGTTAGGTTCTACCTTTAAAATGGCGGATAATGATAGAAATCAAGGCCGCAAGAATTACACGAAGCCCCTCACAGAAAGGACACAGCGACACTGGCGCTCACTAAAACAGGATCGCTCCGATAAGCTCCCATAGCTCATTACGGCTCGACAAGCATCGCTCCCTTCGAAGTATTACAGCAGGAGGATTTTGTCATGCGAAACCCAGGCGCCCGATTGACACTTTTCCCACTCATCGGCCTGTTAGTTGTCGCGCCTTTGCAAGAGGCTTTCGGGTACGCAATCGTTTTTTTTCAGCAATCAACTCAAGAGCGACATAGCGAGGTAAGCGGAACCGGCGGCGAAAATGATGTCCGGATGCTTGAGCCGGGCAAGCCTCAAAGACGCGAACTGGAGGGCGGGCAGCGACATACTTATCGAATCAAGTTGGCCGCCGATCAGTACCTGAAAGCCGTCATTGAGCAGGATGGCATTGACGTGGTGGCGCGCCTACTGCGACCAGACGGCAAGCAAATCATGGAGTTCGACTCCGAAAGCCGGCTGCTCGGGCTGGAAACGGTCGAGCAAGTGGCTGAAACGGACGGCGACTACCAGATGGTTGTGCAACCCAAGCAGAAGGCGGCGCCGACAGGCGCCTATGAGATTCGGATCGAGGAGGCGCGCGCCGCTACGGATAATGACCGCGCTCTGCATGAAGCGCGCAAGTTGTATAAGAAAGCCGGCGACTTGCTCATCGCAGGCAAACATGATGAAGCGCTGCCGTTATTTGAATGGGCGCTGAAGATTCGGGAAAGGATTCTAGGGCCAGATCACCCCGATGTCAGTCAGGCGATTGGTGGTCTGGCTGTACTTCATCATCATAAAGGCGAGTATTCGAAAGCAGAGCCGTTCTACCAGAGCGCGCTGGCCATAAAGGAGAAATCGCTCGGACCGGAACACCTCGATGTTGCAATGTCTCTCCACAGTCTCGCGAGCCTTTACAGAAGCCTGGGCGATTACGCGAAGGCGGAACAGCTCCAGCAACGCGCCCTGGCCATAAGGGAGAAATCGCTCGGGCCGGAGCATCCCGACGTCGCAGCCTCTCTCCACAATCTCGCCAACCTTTACGGCAGCCTGGGCGACTATGCGAAGGCAGAGCCGCTCTATCAGCGCGGTACGGCCATCCTGCAGAAATCGTTCGGGCAGGAACATCCCGACGTCGCGCGTTCTCTCAACAATCTCGCCAACATCCACATGAGCCTGGGCGACTACGCGAAGGCGGAACCGCTACAGCAAAGCTCTCTGGCCATCCTGGAGAAATCGCTCGGGCCGGAACACCTCGACGTCACTCGTTCTCTCAACGGCCTCGCGATCCTTTACAGGAGCATGGGCGACTATGCGAAGGCGGAGCCGCTCTATCAGCGCGCCCTGGCCATAAGGGAGAAAGCGCTCGGGCCGGAGCACCCCGACGTCGCGGCCTCTCTTCACAATCTCGCCAACCTCCACATGAACCTGGGCGATTATGCGAAAGCGGAGCCTCTCCATCAGCGCGCCCTGGCCATCCTGGAGAAATCGCTCGGGCCGGAACACCCTGACGTCGCGGCTTCTCTCAACAACATCGCCAACCTCTACCTCGACCTGGGCGACTACGCGAAGGCGGAACTGTTCCATCAGCGCGCCCTGGCCATCTGGGAAAAATCGCTCGGGCAGGAACACCGCAATGTGGCCGGCTCTTTCCACAATATCGCCAACATCCACATGATCCTGGGCGACTACGCGAAGGCGGAACTGTTCTATCTGCGCGCCCTGGCCATCCTGGAGAAATCACTCGGGCCGGAACATCCCGACGTCGCTCGTACTCTCAATAGTCTCGCGACCATTTACACCAGCATGGGCGACTATGCGAAGGCGGAGCCTCTCCACCAGCGCGCTTTGGCCATAAGGGAGAAATCGCTCGGGCCGGAACATCCCGACGTCGCCATCCCTCTCGATGGTCTCGCCAGACTTCATATGGCGAAAAACGAGATTGCTCAAGCCGTCGCCTTCCAGTCTCGCGCCATCGACGTCATCGAGCGCAACCTCATGATCAATCTGGCCATCGGCTCAGAACGCCAGAAACTGGCCTATCTGGCCACTATCTCGGGGCAAACTGACCGGACCCTCTCACTACATCTACTTTATGCCCCAGGCGATCCGGCGACGCGCAGTCTCGCCGCCACTCTGATCCTCCAACGCAAGGGGCGCGCGCTTGACGCCTCTTCTGAAAGCCTCAACGCGCTCCGCATCCGCTTCAACCAGGAGGATCGGGCCGCGCTCGACAAGTTGACCGACGCGCGCTCGCAGATCGCCAGGCTGATCCTCGACGGGCCGCGGAGAATGAACGCCGAGCGATATCGCGACCGGGTCAAGACGCTCGAAGAACAGGCCGAGAAGTTCGAGGCCGAGATCAGTCGCAGAAGCGATGAGTTCCGCGCCCAATCCCTGCCCGTCACGCTCGAAGCCGTACGGGCGTCCATTCCTGACGACGCGGCGCTGATCGAGTTCGCCTCTTACCGCCCGTTTAATCCCAAAGCCGCAAAGGAAGACGAAGCCTTTGGCCAACCTCATTATGTGGCCTACGTCCTGAGCCGGCGGGGAGAGGTTCAGTGGAAGGAGTTGGGCGCCGCGAAGGCAGTTGATGAAACCGTCGCCACACTGCGCAGGGCGCTGCGCGACCCGCATCGAAAGGACGTGAAGAATCTGGCCCGCGCCGTGGATCGAAAAGTGTTTCAGCCCCTCCGCCCTCTGCTCGGAGGACTGACCCGATTGCTCATCTCGCCCGAAGGGGCGCTCAATCTCATACCTTTTGCGGCGCTCGTCGATGAGCAGGGGCGTTATGTGGTCGAGCGTTACTCGATCAGCTATCTGTCGAGCGGGCGTGACCTGCTGCGACTGCAAGTGGCAAGAAAGAGTCAGAGTGGGCCGCTGGTGATCGCCGATCCGGACTTCGGAGGCCGGCGTCAGATAGATGCGACGCGTAAGTTGAAACAGACGAAAGGGCCGCCTGAGAACCAAGTCAGGGAAGAGTCGCTCGCGACCGCCTTCAGCCAATTCTACTTCCCGGCCCTGCCTTACACGGCGGGAGAAGGAGAAACCATTGGCGCGCTGCTGCCCGGAGCGACCTTGCTAACCAAACGCCGGGCGAGCAAAGAGGCGCTCCGGCAATCCCAAAGTCCCGCGATATTGCACATCGCCACACACGGTTTCTTCCTGGAAGACCTGAAATCGAGTCCGGCCGGAGAACGAAGCCTTCAGAAATCGTCCCTCGACGCGAGCCGTCGGCTTAAACAGGTCAAGAAGGACGGATCGCGCATTGAGAATCCGCTGTTGCGGGCAGGGCTGGCGCTGGCCGGCGCCAACGAACAGAAGAAGGGAGGCGACGGGATTCTGACGGCGCTCGAAATGTCGGGGCTTAATTTGTGGGGGACGAAACTGGTGACGCTC
This sequence comes from Blastocatellia bacterium, assembly GCA_035275805.1. Lineage (GTDB taxonomy): Bacteria > Acidobacteriota > Blastocatellia > RBC074 > RBC074 > JAJVID01. The sequence continues at coordinate 7,886 of DATEMG010000403.1, read as the reverse complement.
TCGGCCTGCGACACCGGAGTGGGTGAAGTGAGGAACGGCGATGGCGTTCACGGCCTGCGGCGGGCGCTGACTCTGGCCGGGGCGGAAACACAGGTGATGAGTCTGTGGGCGGTGTCGGACCGATGGACGAGAGAACTGATGGTGGCCTACTACCGGAGGTTGCGGCAGGGGCAGGGACGCGGCGCCGCGCTGCGACACGCGCAGTTGGAGATGTTCAAGGATGTGAGGCGGCGACATCCTTACTATTGGGCCAGCTTCATCCTATCTGGGGAATGGTCGAACTTAGAGAATGACCGAGGAAAATAAAAAATTTGACTCCGGATTAGCCATTGGCGCCGCAATTTCCGCATTAAATTAAATGAGGGCCGGAATTCTGGCGCCATGGGCGAAATTGAGTTATCGCCAAAAATGAGTAGGAGGGAGTCAGTTCATGACTTGCAGAACGAATGTATCGAATCGCCGGCGGAGAATGACAATCGCCGCGATGCTTGGTCTTTGTAGTCTTTGCGCCTCCGCCGGCCCGGCGCCTCAAAGTAAGCCGCCACAAAGTAAGCTGGAGGACAACACGCGACGGGTTTGGAACAAATTGTTTCGAGAGGCGCGCGATAGCGCCGGCGCCAGGCGGCCCAGAGGAACCGCAGTAAAGAAGGGGCTTATCGGAGTCACGATCTGGCGCTTAAGCGATGATCAAGACAGACCGACGGCAGAACGCGCGACGGCGGACACGCTCTTTACCGAAGGAGAACGCCTGCGCCTCAGCATCGAGGTTCCTCGAAGTGGCGACAGTCATCTTTATGTGATAGATCGCGAGGTCTACGCCGACGGTTCGACCAGCGACCCTTACCTCATCTTTCCCTCTCAGACCACGCCTGAAGGAGGGAATGTGGTGACGGCGGGGAAGCCGGTTTTTGTTCCGGCGCGAGGAGATGAATTTCCATACTTTACCGTGGAGCGTCCCCGAAAAGACCTGTTACGCGAGGAACTCACCCTCATCGTCAGCCCGAAACCGCTCAATCTTCCACTTGGCGCCCCGGACAGGCCGGTCAGGCTGGAAAAGGCGCAAATGGCGCAGTGGGAGAGGCAATGGGGCGGTCGCGAGGAACGTCGGGAAGAACAAGACGGAGCAGGCAAACAATGGACTGCGGTGGAGAGAGAAGCCGATAAAGGCGAAAGGCGTCTCGTCCAGGGCGATCCGCTGCCGCAAACCATTTACCACATCAAAGCCACACCGGGCGCGCCGATAATGCTGCGCGTGCCTTTGCGCATAGCGCCGTGATTCGTTGTTCAGGCTCGGCGTCAAGGAAATTACTACTCTGTTAACTATACTTTTTCCCAAATCTAAACAGGCGCCATGGGGACGCCGATACAGTACCGCGCGCGTAAGCAAGCGGCCATTAAATAAGTCAACCGCTTGCTTACGCGCGCGGTACTGATCACCCACCATCGTGCGATCAAAAAGCCGATCAGCCGCCGAAGAAGAAAAGTCAGCGACAAGTGAGACGCGCTCAAAAATTAATCGAATTGGAATTAGCCATTTGAACTGCGATTTCCGCATTAAGTAAGTAAAGAGGCATGTACTCCTCAAGTGAATGGACCCCCAACAGATTAATGACGGCGGCGTAGCTACTACGCTTCTGCCCGCCACTTTTCAGTAAGCAATTCCGGCTGGTTCAAGCTTGGCGACGGCCGTGGACTTATATGGCGTCGCCGCTGTGGGCGCCAAGGGGAGCGGGCGCCCACAGCAGTTTTCATTGAAGTTATCTCTCCCATTGACGACATTTTAACAAACCTCATGAAGCGCCCCTTGACTAATCAAACCGATCGCTCCCGAAAAGGCAATAACATATGAGAAGACCAAACACGAAAAATGCATTTGCCATTCTGACATTTATCTTGCTGGCTTTGGGCGTCTCATTGGCCTACGGCCTGATAATCGGGCATTCGGTCAAAGCCAAAAGCACATACAGTCAACCTAATATATCCGCGACTATACCCGCGGCCGCGAGTTCATCGACGACACTCGCCTCCGCTCAAGGCGGCCTCTTCATTAGGCCGACAACGCCCATTTATGCCCTGAATACCAATAACGTTATTTCTGTCCTCTGGCCCGGCGCGAACAGCTTCACGCGGCTGGTCCGTGTCACGCAAGTCAACGGCAATTTGATCGGGATCGATTTCCGCCCGGCTGACGGGAAAAACACCGCTCTTTACGCCCTGACCGATACCGGGACTATCTACACTATTACCCTGACCCCCAATGGGCTGGGGAGCGCCACCAAAGTGAGTGATTTATCGCCCCGCTTCCCTTCAGGAGTCCAGTCGTTGATGGATTTCAATCCTGTCGTCAACGCGTTGCGCTTGATCGGAAGCGACCGCCTGAATTATGCGGCCGTCAATTCGAACGGTAACCTCAATGCGACGGCGATCCAAACCGCCCTCTCTTACGACCCGAACGACGTCAACAGAGGTGTCACCCCGCATATCTCCGCCGGCGCATACGACAACAACGCCGTCGGATCAACGGCCACTCGTTTCTACGCGATTGATTATGACCTGGATACGCTCGTAACGATCCAGCCGGCGACTCCCGGCGGCAGTTCGGCCACGGGCGGAGGCGTGTTGCAAACACTCGGCCCCATCCTCACTCCTACAGGCCAACGGATCAACATCGACCCGACAGCTGACATCGACATCTACTCCATACCCTCTATCCCAACAGTTGGGTTTGCTAATCGGCTCGTCGGCGTAAGTGGCCAGACATTCTTCAAAATTGAGCTATTCGATGTCAATCCGGCCGTCCCGGCTGGGAGCGTGACAAACATCGTTACCCAAGGGGTTTTCACGCTGCCTGACGACTCGAATGACATCATCGATATCGCGGCGGCTCCCATCTCCTACGAAGCTGAAAACGCCACGGTGGGCGGCGGGGCCAGGGTTGATAATAGTTTCCCGGGATTTAGAGGGACCGGTTATGTGAGTTTGGGGAGCGGCGTCGCAGGCGGCTTTGTCGAATTTCAGGTGAATCAGGACTCGAGTGGGGGTGGGGGATTTTTCATCACTTACGCCAATGGTAGTAATGTCAATCGCCCTTGCAACATAACGGTCAATGGAACTGTCGTCCTTTCGATTAACTTCCCGCCGACCGGATCGTGGTCGAATTACACTACGTATCTGGATATTACAAAGCCAATAAACCTCGGCGCAGCACCTGGTTTCCGCAACGTGCGGATAACCGCAACCACAGCCGCCGGCGGACCGAGCATCGACAATATACGGTTTGGCGCTAACTAAGGCTGACGTAAGCTTGGCGATTGCCGTAACAGTAAGCGGCATCGCCGCTGTGGGCGCCCAGGGGAGCGGGCGCCCACAGCACTATCCATTGAAGCGATCTCTCCCACTTACAACATTGTAATAAATCTTATGAAGTGCCCCTTTACTAATCGATTCTCTCATTCCGAGAAAGGGCAAACATATATGAAAAAACCGAACATGAGGAAGGCATTTGCCGCTATGACATTTATCTCGCTGGCATTGGGAGCTTCATTGGCCTACGGCGTGATGAGCGGGCATTCGGTCAAAGCCAAAAGCGCGCACAGTCAACCTAATATGCCAGCGGCCGCGAGTTCATCGATGACGCTCGCCGCCGCGCAAACCACCGGCGTCATTATCCCGCAAACACCCATTTATGCCCTGAATTCCAATAACGTTATTTTTGTCCTCTGGCCAGGCGCGACCAACTTCACGCGGCTGACGCGTGTAACACAGGCCAATGGCAATTTGATCGGAATCGACTTCCGCCCGGCTGACGGGAAAAACACCGCTCTTTACGCTCTGGCCGACACCGGGACTATCTACACCATTAACCTGACACCCACCGGGCTGGGGAATGTCACCCAAGTAAGTAACTTGTCGCCCCGCTTCCCTTCAGGGATTCAGTCGTTGATGGATTTCAATCCTGTCGTCAACGCGTTGCGCTTGATCGGGAGCGACCGACTGAATTATGCGGCCGTCAATTCGAACGGAAACCTCAACGTGACGGCGATCCAAACCGCCCTCTCTTACGACCCGAACGACGTCAACAGAGGGGTCGCCCCGCATATCTCCGCCGGCTCCTATGACACCAACTTCGCCGGCGCGGCGGCCACTCGTTTCTACGCGATTGATTATGACCTGGATACGCTCGTAACGATCCAGCCGGCGACTCCCGGCGGCAGTTCGGCCACGGGCGGAGGGGTGTTGCAAACACTCGGCCCCCTCGTCACTCCTACAGGCCAACGGGTCAACATCAGTTCGACCGCTGACTTCGACATCTACACTGTGCCCAATCCTTTCCCTCTGGCGGGGGGTGGGCCTTTAAGTAATCGGGTGGTCGGCGTAAGTGGCCAGACGCTCTTCACCATGGACCTGACCCTGCTCAATGCGGCCGTTCCGGCGGGGACCGTGACAAACATCGTCACCCAGGGTATCACGATGCCTAACGACACGAATAACATCATCGATGTCGCGGTGTCTTCGGACACCTACGAAGCTGAAAACGCCACGGTGGGCGGCGGGGCCATGGTTGGTAATAGTTTCCCGGGATTTAGAGGGACCGGTTATGTGAGTTTAGGAAGCGGCGTCGCCGGCGGCTTTGTCGATTTTCAGGTGAACCAGAGCAATCCGAGCGGGAACGCGCGGGCATACTTCATCACTTACGCCAATGGGAGTGGGGTCAATCGCCCTTGCAACATAACGGTCAATGGAGTCGTCGTCGATTCGTTTAACTTCCCGCCGACCGGATCGTGGTCGAATTACACTACGACCCTGAGGACTATAAACCTCGGCACAGCCCCGGGTTTCCGCAACGTGCGGATAACCGCAACCACAGCCTCCGGCGGACCGAACGTCGACCGTGTGCGGTTTGGAATTTTATAGGGCTGTAGGCGCTTTTTCAGACGGCGCCTGGTTGCCGCTGCGCGGTCTACAGTGGTTTTCAGGCGCCTGAAGAGTAGCCATAGAGGTCACAGAGACATCAGTACCGCGAGCGGTAGCGAGCGTGTTTCGATCTACAGGTCTATTGATCGAGACAGGCTCGCTACTGCTCGCGGTACTGATTTGTGACTTATGCGTACTTAAAGCAATTTCGGCATGCGTGTTCAGCCGCTCCCTCACGGTCGCGGTACTGTACCGCGCGCGTAAGCAAGCGGCCCCTGAATACCAATGTCGAAAATGCTGTAGGCGGCGGCGAAGAGAAGTGGAACTGAAGATCACCGGTGCTCCAGCTTCATCGCCCACACCAGCGTCTCTCCCTTAGCTTTAAGTTTCATCTGTTTGCCCGCCTCCACTCTTTCATCTTCAGGCTTGATGGCCAAAAACGGAGTTAGGTAGCGAAATACTGACACTCTCTGTGTTAAATCACTGATGGCGCCCTGGTCCTTAGGGTTCGCCCGGCCTTTGACCGCCTCCAGCTCTGGAACGACGCGTTCCGACCAAACCAGCCAGATGTATTCGACGCCTTCTTCCTTGTCAAAGACGAACCAATTGTCCTGCTGGTTCCGGCCCGGCGGCGGGACTTGAACTACCTGACCAGCCCGGATTTCCGACGACGCGCCGCTATTCTCCAACTCGGGGAACAGTATGTTGAAGTTTGGGAATCCATCAGTTTGTGTAGGCCCCTGATTAATAACATACAGAAAGCCCGACTGTGGACTGCTGATGAAGAGGCGCGCCTCGTCCCCTGGCCCGAAGATCATATTATCGAACGTGGCGAACGGCTTGGCGCGGGGATTACGGCTGGGGTCCCTTCGCGCCTCCAGCGAGTAACTGATATATCGGTCCGGAGCCGCGACAGGCGTTATTTGAGCCTGCTCAAGACCGGCGGTATTCCGGAAGCTGAAAAGCGATAAGGCGATAACCCCGATCGCCGCAACGAGGGCCAGGACAAGTATCAACGACCAGCGCCTCGGACCGACAAATGCTCTCGGCGGCGACAAACGCCCGCCCTCCCCCATCAACTCGTCTGCGAGGGCGTCAGTGAAATCTTTCGCGTTAGCGAAGCGGTCCCGTGGGGCGAACGAGAGGGCTTTTAAGATTAATGACTGCGCGGCTTCAGGCAGACTGTGGCGAAGATCACGCGGTTTGAGTTTGACGCCGACGCCTTGCAGATCATAGAGCAGCAAAATCGACTCGGCATTGAATGGTCGCCGCCCGGTCGCCATTTCGTAAAAGATCACCCCCAGGGCGTAGATATCACTGGCGGCGACCGGTTTGCCGCGCAATTGTTCGGGAGCCATGTAAGTACGCGTCCCGATGACTTCAGTAGTCCGGCTATCGTCGGCGTCCGCCATATCGTGTATCGTCGCAATTCCGAAATCGATTATCTTCACATACTCTTCATCACCCACGCTCTGTAGCATGATGTTTTCAGGCTTGAGGTCGCGGTGAATGACGCCTTGTCGGTGCGCGGCCGCGAGCGCCCGCCCCATCTGGCGCGCCAACCTGGCTATACGGTCTAACTCCATGCCCTCCGGAGTCATTACAGAGCGCAGGCTAAAGCCTGCGACGTACTGCATCACCAGGTAAGACCGCCCATCAGGCGACTCGCCGACATCAAGCGCGCGCACCACGCCCGGATGGTCAATCCTTGCCAACGCTGCGATCTCTTCCTTGAACTTCTTTTCCATCCAGGTCTTGCGCGAGTCCTCGCGCCAGGCATTTAGCAAGACCTTGATCACCACCGGCGCATTGTGCAGTTTCTGGTCGCGGGCGAGAAAAACTGCGCAGACGCCGCCCCGCCCCAATTCCTTATCAATTAAGTAACGCCCGCCGAGCATCAAGCCCGGCTCGAAGGATTCGCCGAGCGCGCCAAGTCTGTCGGATAGGATTGAAGCGCCATTCATCCGCCGGGCGCCGTCGTGGAGATTCGCGTTCTCCACCTCCATGGCTTCCGCCAACTGACTCGCGGCGACTATCAAAGCGGGAGTGGCAAGGAAATTCTCCACACTCCCCTCATGCGCCAGCATTGTTTCGACCTCCTTGCGCAATGACGCGTCGCCGGCGCAAGCGCGGTCGAGGAAACCGGAGCGCACTTGCGCCTCATGCTGCAAGGCGTCGTAACAAATCTGGCAGACCCGTTCATAAAATTCCGGCGTCATCATTCCGCTCCTCTCCCAGCTCGCGAAGGAGCCAGAGTTTCGCCAGAGTCAAATCACGCTTGACCGTCCCGAGCGATAAGCCGAGCGCCTCGGCGATCTCTTTCATGGTAAGGCCTCCGAAGAAGTGCAATTCAACTACTTGACTCTGTCTTGCATGCAACGCGGCCAGTTTCCCCAGCGCAATATCAAGATCGACAATATTCAAGCCGCGCCCGGAAGATAAATTCGCCGCTTCGTCCAGTTCGACGCGACGCGCCCCGCCGCCGCGCTTCAAGGCATTCTGCTCGACGGCGTAATCAACCAGGATACGCCGCATCATCTGGGCCGCCACTCCGAAGAAATGCGCGCGGTTCTGCCAACGCGCGTTCCGCCAATCAATCAATCTCAGGTAGGCTTCCTGTATGAGGGCAGTGGTTTGCAGAATGTGATCCGGGCGTTCCCTTGACAGGTAGCTCTTGGCCAATCGCCGCAACTCAGCCTCTACTATTGGGACGAGTTGGTCGAGGGCTCCTCGATCCCCCTCGCTCCAGGCTACCAGCAATTCCGTGATTTCGTGGGTCGTGAGCATAATCCACCATCCATTTAGCTAATCAGCAACCACTTTACTGGGGGGCGTTATGGCGGATGGGCGCCACCTTTGGGTTGGGTGAGAATCCCGCTCAAATAAGCTCCGGGGCGGAGATAATGAGGCGCCTTGCGAATAGTTTACTCGCGCCCGCGGCGCTGTCACAAGGCGCGAGTAAACTACTCGCA